>JAYTEJ010000451.1:0-3138 GCA_043735365.1 Acidobacteriota bacterium | reverse complement strand
GAGCCGGGGGAGTTCACGTTCCGGGCCTACCTGCGCGGCCGCATCGACCTGGTGCAGGCGGAAGCGGTCAGGGACCTGGTTGACGCCGTGACGCCGCTGCAGGCGCGCGCCGCCTTCGATCAGCTCGAGGGCACGCTGACGGCGCGCATCGGCGCCATCGACGCCCGGCTGTTCGATCTCGTGGCGCGTCTCGAGGCCTCGCTCGACTTCGCCGAGGAGGGGTATCACTTCCTCGAGCCTGCCGGCGCCGCGGCCGAGATCGGCGGCATCGCTGACAGCATCGACGCGCTGCTGTCGGACGCCGGCCGCGGCGCGCTGGTGCGCGACGGGGCGCAGCTGGCGATCGTCGGGCGGCCCAACGCCGGCAAGTCGAGCCTGTTCAACCGGCTGGCCGGGGCGGGGCGGTCGATCGTCACCGACATCCCCGGCACCACCCGCGATCTGGTCACCGAGGCGATCGATCTCGAGGGCATCGCCGTCACCCTCGTTGACACCGCCGGACTGCGTGCCACTGCCGCCGACGCGGTCGAGGCGGAAGGCATGTCCCGGGCGCACGCGGCCCGCCGGGTCGCCGACCTCTCTCTTGTCGTCCTCGATCTCTCGCGGCCGCTGGCGGCGGACGACGACGAGCTGTTGCGGCTGACGGCCGCCGGACGCCGGCTGGTCGCGGGCAACAAGTGCGACCTGCCGTCGGCCTGGGATCCGGCGCGGGTGCCCGGGCTGATTGCCGTGTCGGCCGCGACCGGCGCCGGCCTCGACGAGCTGCGGACGACGGCCGCGGCGGTGCTGTGTGGCAGCGAGCGGCTGCGCGACGTCCCGGCGGTGACCAACCTGCGCCACGTGGCGCTGCTGGCGGCGGCCGCGGCGGCGCTGCGCCTGGCGGCGGAAGCGGCCGCGGCCGGGACCCCGGAGGAGTTCGTCGCCGCCGACGTCCACGAGGCGCGGGGGCGGCTCGAAGAGGTCACCGGGGCGCGCACCGCGGATGACGTCCTGCGGGCGATCTTTCAGAGCTTCTGCATAGGAAAGTAGTTTGCCATGCAAAGTGAATATGACGTCATCGTGATTGGCGCCGGCCATGCCGGGGTCGAGGCGGCGTGGGCGGCGGCGCGGCTGGGGCGGATGGTGGGGATCTGCACGCTGTCGGGCGGCACCGTCGCGCACATGCCGTGCAATCCGGCGGTCGGCGGCACCGCCAAGGGGCACCTGGTCCGCGAGATCGACGCCCTTGGGGGACTGATGGGGCGGGCCATCGACGCCACCGGCATCCAGTTCAAGATGCTCAACCGCAGCCGGGGCCCGGCGGTGTGGTCCCCCCGCGCCCAGGCCGACAAGCGGCTCTACAGCGACTGGGTGCGGCGGACGCTCGAGGCGGAGCCCAACATCGGCTGGATTATCGGCCGCGCCGGCCGCATCCTCACTGACAGCGGCGGCGTGGCCGGGCTCGAGCTCGAAGACGGGCAGCGGTTCACCTGCCGCTCGGTGGTCGTCACCACCGGCACCTTTCTCAACGGCCTCATTCACATCGGTCCAGAGACTCGCCCGTCCGGACGAGCCGGCGAGCCTCCAACCGTGGAACTCGCCGACTCGCTCAAGAGCTTTGGCTTCTCCTGGGGGCGCCTCAAGACCGGCACCCCTCCTCGCCTGGATCGCGCGAGCATCGACTTTTCCGTCTTCACGGCGGAGTACGGGGACGCCGAGCCGGTCCCGTTCTCGTTTCAGACCGAGCGTCTCGACCGTCCGCGGGTCGCGTGTCATCTCCTGTACACCACCGACGCGGTCCACGACCTGGTGCGGGCCAGCATCGCGCAGTCGCCGCTCTTCAACGGCCAGATCCGCGGCATCGGGCCCCGCTACTGCCCGTCGCTCGAAGACAAGGTGATGCGGTTCCCCGAGCGGGAGCGGCACCAGATCTTTCTCGAGCCCGAAGGGCTGGAGGCCAGCGAGATCTACGTCAACGGCTTTTCCATGAGCCTTCCTGCCGCCATCCAGGAGGCGCTAGTGCACGCGCTGCCGGGCTTGGAGTCGGCGCGGCTGCTTCGGCCCGGCTACGCGGTTGAGTACGACTTCATTCAGCCCACGGAGCTTCGGGCAACGCTGGAGTCCCACCGGGTGCCCGGCCTCTTTCTCGCGGGGCAGATCAACGGCACCTCCGGCTACGAGGAGGCGGCAGCGCAGGGCCTGGTCGCCGGAATCAACGCCGCGCGTCCGGACGAGCCGTTTACGCTCGGACGCGGGGAGGCCTACATCGGCATTCTCGTGGACGATCTGACGACGAAGGGCTGCCTCGAGCCGTATCGCATGTTCACCTCCCGCGCCGAGCATCGCCTGCTGCTGCGCGTGGACAACGCCGACCTCCGGCTCACCCCACGCGGCCGGGCGGCTGGACTGGTCGGCGATCAGCAGTGGGACCGGTTCTCCCTCCGCCGCGAGCGTTTTACCGCCAACTGCGGGCTGGTACGGGGTGCCTCCGTCGGATCCCCGGCCGGGCGCATGCCGGCCGCACGCGCGCTCAAGCAGCCGGAAATCACCTTGGCGGGCCTCCGCGCGTCCGGCGAGTTGTCGCTGTCGTCTGCTCCGTTCGACGAGCACATCGACATTCCCAGCGTCGAAACCGAGTTCAAGTACGAGGGCTACCTTCGCCGCCAGGAGCGGACCATCGAACGGCAGCGCCGCCAGGAATCCCTGCGCATTCCGGACGATTTCGTCTTCGCGGGAATTCCTGGCCTATCCCGCGAAATGGTCGAAAGACTGAGTCAAATCAGGCCTGAAACGCTCGGTCAGGCCGGGCGCATTCCAGGCGTCACTCCTGCAGCGGTCGCGCTGGTTGCGGGCCGCCTCCATCGGACCCCCTGAAGCGCCGCCGGTCTGATAGGCTCTCCGTGTGGCGCCACGGGATCTTCGGACACGGTTGACACGCCGGGCGGCGAAGGCGGGAGTCTTCCTTCCGGACGACCTCTGCGAGCGGCTAATCACCTACTACGAGCTTCTAGCCCGCTGGAACCGCAAGATTAACCTCACAGCCCTCGATGAGCCCGATCAGGCGGTCGATCGCCTGCTCCTGGAGCCGATTCTGGCGGCTCGCTATCTTCCGTCTCCACATATCCGCCTGCTTGACGTCGGCTCGGGCGGCGGCTCACC
>JAYTEJ010000450.1:0-3907 GCA_043735365.1 Acidobacteriota bacterium | reverse complement strand
GCGCGCGGGTTGAGGGTCACCATTTTTTGTCCATGACTGATACCACCGACGTTCTCCTGGACGATCTCCAGCGGGAGAGCTTCGACTACTTTCTCCACGAGGTCAACCCGGCCAACGGGCTGATCGCCGACAAGACCCAGCGTGACTGGCCCGCCAGCATCGCCGCAACCGGACTGGCGCTGGCCACGTACCCGGTGGGCATCGAGCGCGGCTTCATGACCCGCGAGCATGCCGTCGCGGTGACGCTGGCGACGCTGCGGTTTTTCCGCAACAGCGAGCAGGGCATCGGGCCCGGCTGTACCGGTTATCGCGGCTTCTATTATCACTTCCTCGACATCGGGACGGGGTCGCGGGCCTGGCGCAGCGAGCTGTCCACCATCGACACGGCGCTGCTCCTCGCCGGTGCGCTGACGGCCCGGGCCTATTTCGATCGCGAGACGCCGGAAGAAGCTGAGCTGCGAGCGCTGGCTGATGCGCTCTACCGCCGCGCGGACTGGCAGTGGGCGCAGAACGGCGGCCCCCTCCTGACGCACGGCTGGCGGCCGCGCCGGGGCTTTCTGCGGTACCACTGGTCCGGCTACGACGAGGCGCTGCTGCTCTACGTTCTGGCACTTGGCTCGCCGACCCACCCGGCCGTCGGCGAGAGCTATGCCGCCTGGCTGTCCAGCTACAAGTGGAAGAAGATCTACGGCCACGAGCTCGTCTACGCCGGTCCGCTCTTCATCCACCAGCTGTCGCACCTCTGGATCGACTTCCGCGGCATTCAGGACGCCTACATGCGCGACAAGGGGATCGACTATTTCGAGAACAGCCGCCGCGCGACCCTGGTCCAGCGCCAGTATGCGATTCGCAACCCGCGCCAGCTCGCCGGCTACCACCAGAACTGCTGGGGAGTGACTGCCAGCGACGGCCCGGGGCCGGCGGTGCTGCGTCTCGGCGGCGTCGAACGGCGATTCTTCGACTACATCGCGCGCGGCGTGCCGCATGGACCGGACGACGGGACGATTGCGCCGTGGGCGGCGGTAGCGTCGCTGCCCTTCGCACCGGAGATCGTGCTGCCGGCGATCCGGCACTTCGCTGAGGACGTGACGATTCGGCGGCCCGGGTCGTATGGCTTCAGGGCGACCTTCAACCCGACGTTCCCGGCCCCGGCCGGCGCGCATGGATGGGTGTCGCCGTGGCACTTCGGGATTAATCAGGGGCCGGTGGTGCTGATGATCGAGAACTACCGGAGCGGCCTGATCTGGCGGCTGATGAGGGAGTGCTCTTATATCGTCGGCGGGCTGCGCCGCGCCGGGTTCCGTGGGGGCTGGCTGTAAACGGGCCGCGGCGGGATGGCCTCAGGGGTTCGCCCGCTTACGCGGACGGCGCCGCGCCTGCGTCAGCAGCTGCCGGTGCCAGCGATCGCGGGAACTGGTGACCTGGAGCGGCCGCAGCGCCAGCCGGCCGGCCGCGCCGATGGCGTGCTGCAGGTAATCGCGCTCCGCCAGGCTGGCCTCGAGGTCGTCGTCCGCGGGCAGCTCGAGCCCGGCCTCGCGCGCCATCACCATGGCGCGGGCGTGCACCGACAGCTCGAGCTCGAGCCTGAGCAGGCAATACATGTCGGCGACGACTACCGGCGGGAAGCGGACCCGCAGTTCCTGGAGGTATTGGCCGAAGCGGGTGAAGGTGAAGGTATCGGAGGCGACCAGCTGCAGGACCTCGATGTCGAGATCCATTCCGGCCCCCATCCATTCACGGGTCGCGCGCTCGCTACGCTCGAACACGAACAGCAGCAGCAGCGGCAGGGTGAGCATCACCACCGCGGTCAGCAGCGTCGGCGGCAGCGGCAGCAGGTTGAAGCCGGCGTGGATGGCGATGGCGGCGGCGAGACCGGGCAGGAAGGCGATGTGGGGACGCCGGGGATAGCGGTCGGTGAGAGCGCGGGCGAGCGTGGCGAAGATCGCCGTGGCGCCGCCGTGAAGCATCGCGGTGCCCAGACCCCTGACCAGCCACAGCGCCAGCGGCGCCTGGTCGAGCGCCCGCAGGTAGAGAACGTTTTCGACCAGCGCGAACCCGGCGCCGACCGCGAAGCCCTGGACCGCGGCGTCGACGAGGAACCCGGCGCGGCCGCGAAGGATCAGCGCGACGATCACTGCCGCCTTCAGCGTCTCCTCGAGGACCGGCGCGATGTAGCGGCTGTCGCCGTGCGCGGACTGCAAGTCCATCCCGAGCGCCGACCACAACCACAGCGACACGATCGCCGCTGCGCCGCCAGCCGCGAGCGCCGCCAGGATCGACCGGATCGAGACCAGTCGGAAACTGTCCATCATGAAGAGCACGGCCAGGAACCCGACCACCGGCAGCAGCGCGACCGCGGCGTTCAGCATTATTTGAGAATCTTGACCGAGAGCATCGCCTCGCGCCGCGGCGCGCGGCCGTCCTCGAAGGCGACGGCGCCGCCGGCCGAGAGGGTGAGCTCGAGGGTGGACAGCAGCCCGAAGCGGAAGTCGATCTGCGCCCCGGCATCGGTCAGCGAGCGCCGGGCCGCGCCGGCGTCGAGGTTGGTGGCCAGCGCGCCGACGAAAACCGAGGGCCGGGCCCACGAGGCATAGAAGCCGGGCCGGCCGGCGCGCCGGAACCGGAGCGGCGGCAGGTTCCACTCGATCATCGATTTCAGGAACGTCCGCCCGGCAATTTCGTTGAGCGCGGCGCCGGGAAAGCTGTAGGCCTCGCGGTAGCGCTTCTCGTCGCGATGGTCGACCCAGTTGTTGCCGAAGGCGCCGAAATAGAAGTTCGCGAACGGCTGATCGCGGCGGCCCGGCGAGAATCCGGCGGCGGTGCGCACCCAGATCGAGGAGTGGCCGGCCGGGACCGCCAGGCCGCGATCGAACGTCCCGTGGAACCTCGGCACCATGGCGCCGTTCACCTGGTTGCCCTGCGCCTCGAGCGAGAGCCGCTGCCCGGTCTCGTCGTCCACGTGCCCGAGCGAGCTGCGCAGGTTCTGGTCCGTCAGGCGCGCCTCCAGGGTGACGAGGCGGGTGACGTCCACGGCGACGTTCTGAAACTCCGGCAGCCGGTCGAGATTGCCGGCGACGCGCGCGCGCATGTCCAGCTCGACGCGGTGCGGCATGTCGAAGAGCAGCGTCTGCTTCTTGCCGACCAGCAGCGCGTAACCCTTGCGGCCTACTTTGGTCGGCCCGAAGAAGTCGTAGAAGTCCCCGGCGTTGAGATCGAACCGGCCGCGCCAGTCGAAGCGCTCGTAGTCGGCCTTGAGGTGCAGGCGCTCCCCCGCCGGCAGGCTGCTCCCCGGCGAGTAGGTGGCGACCAGGCTGGCGCGGTTGAACTGCAGCGGATCAGAGAAGTTGACGCGCATGCCCACGGCAGCGCTGTCCTTGTAGCCCTGGAACACGGGGTACCAGGACTCCGGCTGCAGCCCGCCGGCGAGGCGGTACTTGCCCGATTCCTGCGGCATCGAATCAAAGGGCACGTCGGCCGGGGAGCCGACCGTCCAGCTCTTGACGATTGGATGCTCCTCGGCGAGCCGCTCGCCAAGAAACGTGATGGCGCTGACATCCTCGAGCGGCCGCGGCTGGATGCGAGTGGGGACGAACCCGGCGCCGGAATAGCGGAAGGCGATCAGGCTGCCGTCCGCCAGCGGAACCGGACGGAAGAAGCCGGTTTCCGCGTTGGTCACGGCGTCGAGCTTCCGGGTGTCGAGATCGTAGCGGAAGATATTCGAGACGCCGGTGAAGTACGAGCTGCCGTAGAGCGCCCGCCCGTCGGGGGTGAAGGTGAAGCCGTTGGGGACCGCCGTCCCGAAGTCGAAGACCGCCACCGGCGGCGTCTCCGGCCCGGTCAGCGCCGCGGTATCGAAGACCTGGACCCGTTGCCGCCCGCTGATCTCTCCGAACGAGGCGACGAGGCG
>JAYTEJ010000449.1:0-6081 GCA_043735365.1 Acidobacteriota bacterium | reverse complement strand
CCAGTACATCGGGCTCTACACCCAGAAGTCGCAGGGGGGCAACCTGGTCTACGGTTTTCAGGTCGCCGACTTCGCGCGGATGTTCGTCAATTACAGCTTCGAAGACGTCCGCGTCCTCGACCTGAACCCGGCGTTCAGCGATCCGCTGGTGCTGCGCAACAACCCGCTGCTGGCCGACTCGCTGCTGATTGGCGCAGGGGGCAAGCCCACCATCAGCAAGATCGGCCCGAGCTACGTCTTCAACACCGTCGACAACCCGATCTTCCCGACCGCGGGCAAGCGCCTGACGGGATCGGTAGACCTCGCCGGGCTCGGCGGCAATACCAAGTTCGTCAACCCGCGCGGCGAGTACATCATGTACATCCCGCACACCCGGCGGACGTCGATCGGGTTCCGGGTGGCCAGCGAGTACATCCGGCCCTACGGCGATACCGTGGCGCTGCCGATCTTCCAGAAGATCTTCCTGGGCGGCGAGTACAGCATCCGCGGCTTCGACCTCCGCGCGGTCTCGCCGCGCGACCCGGTCTCCGGCGTCCAGGTGGGCGGCAACAAGAGCCTGCTCTTCAATGCCGAATATCTCATTTCGATTGCAGGGCCGGTCCGCCTTGTGCTCTTCTACGACGCCGGGCAGGTGCGCGACGTCGGTCAGTCCTTCGCCTGGAAGGAGCCGATGACCGAGCGCGTCCAGCCGGGGTCGCTGGTGCCGTCGCTGGTGGACGACGTCTTCGGCACGCTGCGCAATCCGCTGCTGGGAGTCGCGCCGGGGATTCAGACACGGACCATCGGCGAGACGAGCGCGTTCAAGACCTCGACCGGCGCCGAGATTCGCTTCTTCATGCCGGTGCTGAACGTGCCGTTCCGGCTGATCTTCGCGCTCAATCCCCAGCGCGGCGGCGTGCTCGACAACAACTTGAATTTCGAGAAGCGTCTGAAGTTCAGGTTCGCGGTGGGATCGACATTCTGAGGCAGCTGCCAGCTGCCAGCGGGAAGCTGGAAGCAGGAAGCAGGAAGCAGGAAGCAGGAAGCGGGAAGCAGGAAGCGGGAAGCAGGAAGCGGGAAGCTGGAAGCTGTTGGTTTGTATCATTCATTAAGAAGGACGATTCGATGACACTCGTGAAAGATTTGCAGATGGTGTGTGTGGCGACCGCGGTCGGCATGCTGACGGTCGTCCCCGGCTATGCGCAGGGCACGGCCAAGCCGGCCGCGCCGAAACCCGCGGCCGCCGCCCCGGCCGCCCAGACTCCGGCGACGCCGCCGCCAACCGCGGCGCCGGCCCCCGCCGCCCAGCCGCCGCGGCCGTTCCCGGAAGGGGCGAAGTTCGCGTTCGTCGACATCCAGGCCATCGCCAGCAACTCGGCGGAAGGCAAAGCCGCCACCGCCAAGCTCGACGATCTCAAGAAGAAGAAGAACGCCGATCTGCTGACCAAGAGCAACGCCCTCAAGGCGATGCAGGACAAGCTGACGGCCGGCGGCTCGGTGCTGAACGACTCGGCTCGCAGCCAGCTCGAGAAGGACATCGAAAAGGGGCAGCGCGACCTGCAGTTTGCCCAGCAGGACGCCCAGACCGAGCTCACGGAGATGACCAACGAGCTCCAGGCGACCTTCCAGGAGAAGCTCAATCCGGTGCTCGAGGCCGTCCGGGCCGAAAAGGGCCTGCTGATGATCTTCAGCATCCGCGACTCCGGCGTCGTTGCCGCCGAAGCCGGGCTCGATCTCTCCAGCGAGATCGTCCGCCGCTTCGACGCCGCCAAGAAATAACGAAGATAAGCTGCCCTCTTGGCCAACATCCCCGAAGTCCTGGAACGGCTCTGTTACCGCTACCCGTCGCCGTTGGTCGACGCGATCCTGGAGCACGAGCCGGGACGTCGGATCGTGGCGGTGAAGAACGTCACCGTCAACGAGGAGTTCTTCCAGGGGCACTTTCCGGGTGAGCCGCTGATGCCCGGCGTCCTGATGATCGAGACGCTGGCCCAGGTGGCCACCATCCTGCTCACGCAGGCGACCCCCGGTGGCGACGCCTCCGGCCGCACCTTCCTGCGCGGTGTGGACAACGCCAAGTTCCGGCTGCGCGTCGTCCCCGGCGATCGGTTGCGCCTCGAAGTGACCATGGGGGCGCGGCGGTCGCGGCTGGCGCGGGCCCATGCCCGGGCGTATATCGGCGACACCATCGCGGCGGAGGCGGAGCTGCTGATGGCGCTGGTGCCCGACGTGGTGCCCGGCAGCCGGCCCGGTGTCACCATGCACCCGAGCGCCATCGTTCACGAGAATGCCGTCATCGGCGCCGGTACCGTCATCGGTCCGCACGCCGTGGTCGGCGACCACGTCCGCATGGGCCGGGATTGCCGGATCGGCGCCTCCTCCGTCGTCGAAGGCCCCACCGAGATGGGTGACGGCAACGAGATTTTCCCGTTCGCGTCGATCGGCCTGATCCCGCAGGACCTCAAGTATCACGGCGAGCCGACGCGGCTGGTGGTCGGAGACCGCAATGTCTTCCGCGAGTTCGTGACCATTCACCGCGGCACGGCGGGCGGCGGCGGGGTCACCGAGATCGGCGACGACAACGTCTTCATGGCCTACGCGCATATCGCGCACGACTGCCACGTCGGCCACCACACCATCTTCGGCAACGCCGCCACGCTCGGCGGCCACGTCACCGTCGAGGACTACGCCACCATCAGCGCCTTTTCGGGGGTGCACCAGTTCTGCCGGGTGGGGAAGTACGCCTTCATCGGCGGCTTCTCGGTGATCACCAAGGACGCGCTGCCGTTCGCCAAGACCGTCGGCAACCGCGCGCGTATCTACGGGCTGAATACCATTGGCCTGGTGCGGCGGAAGTTCTCCTCGGACTCGGTCACCAAGCTGCGCCGGGCCTACCGGCACCTGCTGCACTCGAACACCAGCCGGGCGCTGGCTCAGATCGAGCGCGACCCCTCACTCAAGTGCGACGAGGTCCAGTATGTCGTGGACTTCATCCGCTCCTCGAGCCGAGGCGTCGGCCTCCGCCGTCCCAGCCGCCGGCTCGAAGAGGCCGTCGCCGAAGAATCGTAGGCTGGCCCCTTCCTACGGATGCACGATCGTCACGGTGAAGTCGGTCGGCGCAGTGACCTTGCCGACATCGTAGACCCGGACGCACAGGCTCGCCGCCGCGGTGACTGTTCCGGAGATGGCCGCGGCCTGGGCGGCGTTGTCGTTGGCGATCACGATCTGGCACGCGGACCCGGTCCATGTGCCGATGCTGAGGCCGATGGCCGAGGCGTTGGCCGAGGCCAGCGCCGTCAGGGTGGCCGTGACGGTGCCGCCCAAGGTCGCCGCGAAGGGATAGGTGACGGCGCCGTTGGCCGTGAGCGTTCCCGTGAAGAGCGGTTCCGTGATCGGCGCCGGGGTGGTGGCGGTGGTGGTCGTCGTCGTGGTCGGGGTCGTGACGGTGTTGCCCTTGCAGGCGGCCGCCACCGTGGCGACGACACCGAGCAGCAATCCGGAAATCAAACGGCGCATGCATTCTCCTTGAAATCGAAGCTTTGGCTCTGGAGCTGCCAGTTTCCCGCCAGGAACATCCCGACCCGGCGTCCCACACTCATCTGTTCGCTCCGCCCTGCCGCTCGGGGCTGACAGCTGGCAGCCGACGGCTGAGAGTGAGATAAACTGTTCGTCTACATGAAGTTTACCCGAACCACCACCGAACGGCCGCGCCTTTCCCCGCCATCGCCGCCGCGGCCGGAGCCCGTCGCCCGCGCATGAGCAGGATCGGCGTGATTGCCGGCAACGGCCGGTTTCCGTTTCTGGCGCTCCAGGGCGCCAGCGGCCTCGGCCACGACGTCACCGTCGTGGCCATCCGGGAAGAAGCCTCCGCGGACCTCGAGGCGGCGGCCCGCGAAGCCCGCGCCGACTTCCACTGGGTGTCGCTCGGGCAGCTGGGCAAGTGCATCAAGATCCTGAAGGCCGCCGGCATCTCCGAGGCGCTGATGGCCGGCCAGGTCAAGCACGCCAGGATTTTTTCCGGCATCATCCCCGACCGGACGCTGCTCTCGGTGCTGACCCGGCTGCGATCGCGGAACACCGACGCACTCATCGTCGCGGTCGCCGACGTCCTCCGTGGTGAAGGTATCGAGCTGCTCGACTCGACCACGTTCCTGCAGCCGCTGCTGGCGGGGGAGGGGCCGCTCACCCGGCGCCAGCCCGACGAGCCGGAGCGCGAGGACTTCGCCTTCGGCTACCGCATGGCCGACGCGGTCGCGGCGCTCGACATCGGACAGACCATCGCGGTGAAAGACAAGGCCGTGGTCGCGGTCGAGGCCATGGAAGGGACCGACGCCGTCATCGGCCGCGCCGGTCATCTCGCCGGCCCCGGGGTCCGCGTCGTCAAGGTCGCCAAGCCAGGGCAGGACATGCGCTTCGACGTCCCCGTCGTCGGCGTCGCCACCATCGAGGCGATGCACGCGGCCGGGGCGACGGCGCTCTCGATCGACGCCGGACGGACGCTGGTACTGGACGGGGACCGCGTTTTCGCCCGCGCCAACGACGCCGGCCTGGCCATCATCGGCCGCCCGCGCAGCGAACAACATGCCGGCTGACCTGCTCCGCGTCGCCGTCGTCGGCGCCGGCCATCTCGGCCGCCACCACGCGCGGATTCTGTCCACGCTCGAGGGCGCCCGCCTGGTGGCGGTCGTTGACACCATCCACGAACGGGCGGTCGAGGCGGCGGCCAGCAGTGGCGCCCGGGTGCTCACCGACGTCAGGGATCTGGCCGGCGAAGTCGATGCGGTGACCGTTGCGGTGCCGACCGAGCTGCACCGCGACGTGGCGCTGCCGCTGCTCCAGGAAGGGATTGCGGTTCTCGTCGAAAAGCCGATGGCACGCTCGGTCGCCGAGGCGGACGAGCTGCTGGCGGCCGCCGCCGCATCGGGGGCGACCCTCGCGGTCGGCCACACGGAGCGGTATAACCCGGCGGTCGCGGCGGTCCTGCCGCTGGTGACCTCGCCCCGGTTCATCGAGGTCCACCGCCTGGGGGTGTTTCCGGATCGCAGCCTCGACATCGACGTGGTGTTCGATCTGATGATTCACGATCTGGACATCATTCTGGCGCTCGTGGGTTCAGACGTCGAATCCATCGAAGCGGTCGGGGTGCCGGTCCTGACCTCGAAATTCGACATCGCCAATGCCCGGCTGAAGTTCGCGTCCGGATGCATCGCCAACGTCACCGCCAGCCGCATCAGCCGCGACCGGGTGCGGAAGATCCGGTTCTTCCAGCCCGACGCCTACATCTCGATCGACTACGCCGCGCAGGAAGTCGAGGGCTGGCGCCTGGTGCCGCGCCAAGGCGGCCGGCCGGCCATCGAAGGGGGGCCGCTGCCGGTCGAACGCGACGAGCCGCTCCGTCGCGAGCTTGCCGACTTCGTCCGGGCCGCGCGCACGAAGACGGCGCCGCTGGTGGACGGCCACGCCGGACGCCGCGCCCTCGAACTGGCGGCGCGAATCGCGGAGAAGATGGAACTCGGCTGACAGCTGGAAGCTGGCAACTGGGAACTGGGAACTGGGAACTACTGTCTCCATGTATAACGACCTCAACGAATTCATTGCCGCCCTCGACCGCGACCGCGAACTGTCCATCGTCACCGACCCGGTCAGCCCCGACCTCGAGATCAGCGCCCTGACCGACCGCGTCTCGAAATCCCCCGGCGGCGGACCGGCGCTGCTCTTCGAGCGCCCCACCGGCTTCGACATGCCGGTGGCCGTCAACCTGTTCGGGTCCATGAAGCGCATCTGCATGGCGCTTGGCGTCAACCACCTCGACGAGCTGGCGCGGGAGATCGAGGAGCTGACGACCCCGAAGATTCCGAGCGGGATGATCGACGCCCTCAAGATGCTGCCGACCGTCGGCCGGCTGCGCGACCTGATGCCGCGCATCGTCACGGACGCCCCCTGCCAGGAGGTCGTACGCAGGGACGGCACGCTCGACGACATTCCCATCCTCAAGTGCTGGCCGGACGACGGCGGACGCTACATCACCCTGCCGCTGGTCTTCACCAAGGACCCCGAGACCGGGGCGCGCAATATCGGCACCTACCGGATGCAGGTGTTCGA
>JAYTEJ010000448.1:0-16698 GCA_043735365.1 Acidobacteriota bacterium | reverse complement strand
GGTGCCGTCGCTCATGCGCGACTGCTGGATCACGATCTGGATCGCGGCCGAGATCTGCTGCCGCATGGCGCGCTCGGGCAGGTTGGTCGCGCCCATCGCAATCATCGTCTCGATGCGCGTCAGCGCGTCGCGCGGGGTGTTGGCATGGGTGGTGGTCAGCGAGCCGTCGTGGCCGGTGTTCATCGCCTGGAGCATGTCGAGCGCCTCTTCGCCGCGCGTCTCACCGACCACAATCCGATCGGGGCGCATACGCAGCGCGTTGATCAGCAACTGGCGCTGCCGGATCGCTCCCTTGCCTTCAACGTTGGGCGGGCGGGTCTCGAGCCGGGCGACGTGTTCCTGATGGAGCTGAAGTTCGGCCGCGTCCTCGATGGTGACGATGCGCTCGCGCTCGGAGATGAAGCTCGACAGCACGTTGAGCAGCGTCGTCTTGCCGGCGCCGGTACCACCGCTGATCAGCATGTTGAGGCGGGCGCGAACACAATGCTCGAGGAACTCGAGCATCGGACGGGTCATCGACTTGATCGAGACCAGGTCCTCGGCCTTCAGCCGCTCGGCCGGGAAGCGCCGGATCGACAGCAGCGGGCCGTCGACCGCCAATGGCGGAATGATGGCGTTGACGCGGGAGCCGTCGGGAAGCCGGGCGTCAACCATCGGCGAGCTGTCGTCGACGCGGCGCCCGACGCCACTGACGATCCGGTCGATGACCCGCATCAGGTGCTTGTCGCTCTGGAAGGTCGTCGGCAGCCGCTCGAGCTTACCGGCGCGCTCGACGTAGACCTGCTTGTAGGTATTCACCAGGATGTCGCTGACGCCGGGGTCGCGCAGCAGCGGCTCGAGCGGTCCGAGGCCGAAGACTTCGTCGATGACATCGCTGAGGATGGCCTCGCGCTCGGTCATCGTCAGCGGCATCGCCTCCTCGGCGATCAGCTCGAACAGCAGCGTCCGGATCTCCGCCTCGGCGCGCGACCGCTCGGCGGTGGCGAGTGCCTCGAGATTGAGACGGTTCAGCAGCTTGCGGTGAACGTTGGCCTTGAGCTCCAGATACTGGGGACGCGGCGGTTCGACGCGCGCGGCCCTGGGACTGACGGCGGGCGCCGACGACGGACTGATGGACAGGGTCATAACTGTATTTCCGATCAGAGAAGGCCGAGGAATGCCTTACGCCGCTCGGGTTCAGGCTTCGCTTCATCCTGAAGACCGAGGAGCTGGCGGGTAAAGCTGCCGAACTGGGCCGCAATCTCCGAATGATTGGTGAGCGCCAGCGGAACGCCGGAGTTGAGCGCCGTCGAGACGGTGCGGTAGTCGCTCGAGAACGTGTGATGGATGCCGTAGCCGAGAGCGGTTTCGATCTGCTTCGGGGCGATCAAGTGCTGATCGGAGACCCGGTTGAGCAGGATCTTGACCCGCTCGCTGCCGGCGCCGAGCTGCCTTACCCGGTCGACGAGACGCTGGCAGTTGCGGATCGACGGCACGTCGGGGTTGGTCACCAGAAAGATGGTGTCGGCGGCGTACAGCGCCGCCACCGCGCATGAATTGATCATGTTGCCGGCGTCGATGACGATGTAGTCGTAGGTCCGGGCCAGGACCCGGAGCAGTTCCTCGATGGCGCCCGCGTCCTGCGCGTTGGGGCGGTCGAACTGCTCGGATGCCGCGAGAATGTCCAGTCCCGACTTGTGGCGCGACATCAGCTCGAGCAGGAAGTCGCGATCGAGCCGGTGCAGGTTCTCGATGGCGTCGAGCACGGTGAAGCGCGGCCGGACGCCGAGAAACAGCGCGACCTCGCCCAGACAGGGCTTGAGGTCGAGAATGACGGTGGGGCGCTTGGTCAGCCGCGCCAGTTCCACGGCGCAGTTCACCGCGACCGTGGTCGTGCCCGACCCTCCCTTGGCGCCGAGGAAGACGTGGGTCACGCACGGCTGACGGGCGCCAGCAGTGGCCGCTTCACGCCGTGCGGCCGTCCGCCGCACCGCACCGTGAAACGATTCCTCCATGGCTCGCGCGGCAGGCCCGGTCGCGCCCGCCGTCCACGGAAAGAATTCATTGGCGCCGGCGCGCATCGCCTGAAGGATCAGGTCGGGCTCGGACGCAGCCGCCACGGCGAAGAGCGCCACGCCAGGGTGCGCGGCGCGCATCCGCTCGATGGCCGCCATGCCGGAGGAGGCATCGCCGCGGATGTCGACGACGACCAGATCCGGGGTCGCGGCCTCCCCGCCGCTGCGCCGTTCTTCGAGGATTCCAACCGGAACACCGCACGCCCGCAGCATCGCCGAAAGCTGCCGCCTGAAGTCGTCGTCGTGACTGATAATCGATGCTACGAGTTGTGCCATGGGTACGCTTACTGGATCAGCCGAATCGTTTTGGGAAGGGCCGCGTTGGGCGCCGGTCCCGTCTTGTCCAGAATGCCAGCGACAGGAATGATCCGGCCGATGACATCTTTTCCGGAAATACCTTCGGCGAAGAATCCGATCCAGTTCGCCGTCTGGAGCGTCGCGTTGCGCCCCGTACGCTTCCCGGAATCGTAATAGACGGGGTCGTAGAGCGGGATGGGGAAAATCCTCGGGCTGTGGTTGCCGTATGCGCTTCCGGATACGCCGTTCGTCGACGTGTTCCAGGAAGCCCCGGGATCACGGGCGATAAGATCGTCGATGCCCTGTAACGTCGGACCACTCATGTCGCCAGGCTCCTGGACCAGGCCGTCGCCCCACTTGTAGACGTGGGTGTTGCAGTTTCCGATGTTCCATCGGTAGTCGCTGCCGCCGGTGTCGCTCGCCATCGCGAGCGAGAAGTACATGCTTGGCGAGATATTGTTGCCGGTGCCGGCGCGAATCGTGAGGCGCGTCCCGCGCTCCGAAATGTTGTTGTAGCCGGTATACCCCGGGTCCGGCCGGCCGCTGCTGTCGTAGGCCGGGATGTAGATGTCTGGATTGGCGAGTAGGCGGCCCTTGTTGTCGTAGGCGTCGTAGGTGTCGGTCGCGTCGTACGGCGGCGTCTGCTTCTCGATCCATTTGTCGGGGATGGTGAACGGCTTGACGCAGGTCATGGCGTTGGCCGGTGACGCCTCAGCGACGGCGGTCGCGCCAATGTCGGCCGTCGGCATCCCGAAATAACGCGCGATGAAGGTGCTGAGCGGATTGCCGCGGCTGGCCTTACGGTAAACAGAAACCTTGACGCGATTCGGCTCGCCGCTGGCGTCGTTGGGGAACGTGACATCGCCGGCATTGACCGACACCGTGCCGGAGATCACCTGATTGGCCAGTGCGGCGCCGATTGCGCTGGTCTTGGCCGGGCCGCTGTCGGAGCGGTCGGTATAGCTGTCGTAGACCAGCGCCGTCGCCCCCGCCAACGCGCCGGCATCCGCCGAGTTCTGCGCCTGGCTGCGGGCGGTCATCAGCATCCCCACATCGATCGCCAGCATGCTGGCGCTGAGCAAGGCCATGAAGCTGAGCGCGACGAAGACGTAGGTCATGCCTGACTGGTCGCGGCGGAGCCGTGTCAATCTGTTCATTGCGGTCACTCGGTTCATCGGTGGACTATCCGCCCCAGGTCAACGTGGTCACTTCGACGTCCCTTTGTTCCTGTCGATCTCGGCCTGATACGCGGTCTGCGCCGCCTTCAGGCGGGCGGCGGCGTCGGCGAGCGCCTTGTCGCGCCGCTGGTCGGCTTCGGCCTTCTCCTGGGCCAGTTCGGCGTTACGGCGCGCCACTTCGGCCTCGCGCTGGGCGCGTTCCTTAGCGAGCTTGGCGGCGGCACGCTGCTCCTCATCGGCCTTCTTCTGCGCCGCACGCGCCTCGTCGGCCTTGCGGCGGTCCTCTTCGGCCTTCTGCTGCGCGGCGGCCTCCGCGGCCTTCTTCGCGACAGCCTTCTGCTGCTCGAGGGCTCTAATCTCTGCCTTCGACGGACCCGCCGGCGCCGCGGCCTTCGGGGAGGCGGGAGCCTTCGCCGCGATGGACTTCTGCGCCGCCGGCGACGGGACTTGCGGTGCGGCCGGGGTCGCGGCCGGCGCCGGGGCCGGCACGGTCGACTTCGCCACCGGCACGGCCGGCAGCGTCGCGGCCTGCCCGATCGGCCGGCTCACGGGCGCGGCATGCTGTACCGCGGAAGTGGCCGCCGGCTTCTCGTCCGGAGTCGCCTCCGACTGACGATTGCCAGGGTGCGTCGCCGGATAACGCGGCGAGCCGACATACGGGTCCGGCGTCGGCTCGGTGTGATCGGGCGCGGACATGTACGGCACCAACGGCCTCGGCAGACCCTCCGACACTCCCATCTGCCCGCGGCGGATGATGGTCGGGGTGATCATCACCACCAGCTCGGTCTGGTTCTTCTGCAGCGCCTTGCTCTTGAACAGCCAGCCGAGAATCGGGATATCTCCGATCCCGGGAATTTTCCGCATCGAGTCGGTGACGCTGTTGTTGAGCAGACCGGCAATCGCGAACGTCTGGCCATCGCGCAGTTCCACTTCGGTTTGAGTGCGGCGCGTCGTCAGAGCTGGAATCCGGAAGCCGTCGATCACCACAGCGTTGGCGAAATCGAGGGCGCTGACCTCCGGCGTGACCTTGAGGTTGATGAGATCGCCGCCGAGGACGGTGGGCGTGAAGTGCAGGCGGATGCCGAACTCCTTGAACTGCACCGTCACCGAGTTGCCGCCCTGGCCGGACTGCACCACGGGGATCGGAAACTCGCCGCCGGCGAGGAAGCTCGCCTCCTTGCCGTTGGTCGCGATCAGGTTCGGCTCGGCCAGGCTCTGAAACAGCCCCTTGTCCTGCAGCGCCCGGACCACGGTGCCGACGTTGTACTTGTTGTTGAAGACAAAGAGGTTGAGGAAGTCGCTGAGCGAGATCTTGCCGCTGGACGCGGTCAGGTCGCCGTCGAGGTTCCCCGTGCGCGACATCTCGCTGTAATTGGGTGCCGAGAACTGCTGCGTGGTGGAGCGCGCGATCCAGTCCTTGTAGCCGGTGGGACCGGTGAACAGGCTGGCGCCGAGCTCCTGCATCGCCGAACGGCTGACCTCCGCGAAACGGACCCGCAGCATGACCTGGTTGGACGCCACCCCTTCCTGCTGCTTCAGCAGGTTGACGACGTTCTCGGGCTTGTCGACGTAGCCGGCGGCAACATTGGCTGCCTTCTCGACCACGTACTGGCTCGAGACGGTGCCGGAGATGACCACGTCCTTACCGCTGCCGGCGATGGCGATCGGCTCACCCGGAAACAGCTGCCGCATCTGCTCGCCGAGGGTGCTGAGGTCGCGGCGTACCTTGACCTCGTAAGTGGTGATGGCCCCGCCGCGGTCCCATACGAACAGCGAAATCGTGCCGGGCGCCTTGCCATGAATCAGCAGCTGGCCGGGCGCGGTCACCATCGCGTCGGCGATGTCCGGCACGGTCAGCGACACCCGCGCGATCGCCGATCCGACGTTGATCACCGTCGAACGTCCGACCAGCAGGTCGATGTCGGTGGAGACCGCAGGGAGCGCGCGTGCTGCCCCGGCGGCCGGGGCCGAGGCGGCGCTGAACTGCGGCGTCTGCTGCTGGGCCCTTGGTGCCGCCACCAGAATCACGAGGATGAAGGCGGCCAGTGCCAGCCCGAAGCGTGTTGCCCGCGGCGTCATGACATCTCCCTTGAAAAACAGTTGTCTACCAGCGTCGCGCCGGGAACCGGCCTTCATCGAATGACTTCCGATGCCCGCTTGTCGCCGCGAATCATCTCGACCGTGGGCAGCGCCGGCGGTGCCGGCGCGGCGGCCTGTGTGACCGGCTGGCCCGGGATCGTGCGTGGCGTCCTGGGCCGCGACGCACCTGATGCCGTCTGCGGCTTCGCGGAGACGACGCCCATCAGACCTGCGGTCTTGATGCCCGGCGTCGCCGGCGCCCCCTGATCCATCGGGTTGCGCAGCGCGAGCTGGATCTTCCCTTCAGTGCTCGCCAGCGCCAGGCGCTCGGACTGCTCGGGATTGACCAGCAGCGTGACGACGGTCACCTGCATCGGCTTGCCCTTTTCCTGGTCCTGCTCCATGCGCGTGCCGGCGGTGAGCACCTGGACGTTCGAAAGGATGACGCGCGAAGTGATGTCGGCACGGGCGTCGGTGGGGTTGGCCGTCGCCACCACGTCGACCCGGTTGCCGGGCAGCACGTAGCCGGCGACGCCAACGACCTCGTTGACACGGACCGAGACCGCGCGCATGCCCTCTGGGATGACTGGCGGCAGTCCCGAGCCCGCTTCTTTCGACGCCAGTTTGGCGGCCAGCAGCAGTTCGTTTTTCACCAGCGGCACGATCAGGCCACGGCCCACCACGTCGGATATCTTCGTGAATGTGCCCTCGGGCGCCTGACCGGCTGGAAAGCCGATGACCGCCAGGTCCTCCTTCTTCAGCTCGGTTCCGAGCTGAAGGTCGGCGGCGGCGACCACGACCGGCTGGGTCGGCGCCGCGGCGGCGGTCCCGGGCTGGTTCTGCATGAAGTTGTAGGTGCCATAAGCGAGCCCGCCACCGGCGAGGATGGCAATGGCAAGGACGGCGAAAATTCGGCTGCGCATTGGAGTTCCTTTGTTATTCGTTCCGCATCAGCGCCGAGGCCTGCATCGTCAGCGCCCCTTTGCCAAGGTTGGAGGTCGGCTGGACCAGCTTCGCTACCGGGTTGAGCACGATGAAGTCGAATGGATAGTTGATGGTCACGCGCGACGCGGTGGAGGCGCCGACGGCGACGTTGCGGGTAATGGTCGGATCGACAGCAGTGAGCCCCCCGTCGGTCAGGTAGGTGCGGACGACGCTGGTCACATTGGCGTCGGTGTATTCCGGTAGCACCGCGATTCTGGCCCCCTCGCGGGCGGCGTTGGTCAATACCTGCTGCACCTGATAGGCGCGGCCGAACTCGAAGATGCCAACCGACACCAGCAGGATGAGCGGCAGCGTAATCGCCGTCTCCAGCAGCGCCGCCCCCCTCTGATTGCGAAGTCTCGTGGTCATGTGGTTACCTGCCGTGTGACTGCCCCGGTCCCGTTATCCGACCAATGCGGCGGCGATACTGCCGACGGCGATCGCGGGACCATATGCGAACCGGCTGACCGGCAATGAGCTGCGGAGCTGCCCCGGCATTCCGGCGGGCGCCGCGATCAGGCGTCCCGTGCCCGAGAGCGTGGTCTGCAGCCGACGCCGCTGCAGCGCCACCATCACCGCCAGCACTCCCCCGGCGATTGCGGTGAAGAGAAACGCGTTGACGATCAGATGCACACCCAGGATCGAACCCGTCGCGGCCATCAGCTTGACGTCGCCGGCGCCGGTGGCGCCGAGGAGATGGCCGGGCAGCATCAGCCCAAGGCCCGCAATCAATCCGGCTACGGAGGCGGGAACTGAGACGCCGCTCCATCCGGAAGCCGCAAGCGCAATACCGGTGACGGCCATCGCGGCGGTCAGCTGATTCGGGATTCGGCGCGACCTGAGATCGATCACGGTCGCAATCAGCACGCCGACCGAGAGCGCGGCCAGAGATGCGTTAGACACTGGCGGCCGCAATCGCGCTCCAGAACACGCCGGCAATGACGTTGCCCACCGTGGTGACAGCGCCGAGCGCGAAAATGGCGATGAGCGCCGCCAGCAGGCCGTACTCCAAAAGGTCCTGGCCATCTTCGGGCCCGGCCACCGCGGCGATTTTCTCGAGCACTATCACGAATGCGTGCAACTGCATGGCGACTGTTCCTCCCCGGGTCCAGATGCGGATGCTGGACGGTGCGGAGCCCGAGGCCCCGCACCGTCTAGCAGCGACCGACTACGCCGCGGCGCTCAGCGCGTTGGCGATGTTGGTGAAGATGGTGTTGACCGCACCACCCGCGAGGCCGACCGCGCCGATCGCGATGAGCGCGATGAGCGCGACCAGGAGGGCGTACTCGAGCAGGTCCTGACCGTCTTCCTGAGCTGCGAACAATGAAAAGTGCTTGATCATGATGTGAACTCCTAGTTGGCGCTGTCGTTGCCGCGGTTAAGCAGCGGCGCTGAGTTTCGACGCGATGCTGCTGAAGATCGTGTTGACCGCTCCGCCCGCCAGGCCAACGGCGCCGATGGCGATGAGCGCGATCAGCGCGACCAGCAGGGCGTACTCGAGCAGGTCCTGGCCTTCTTCGTTGCGTGCAAATGAGGTGACGTAGGATGCAAGCTGAAACATTGGGTGCCTCCGGAAATGTGCCCGCCTGAGCGGTGCATCGTGCGGCGCGGCCGCATCTTGTTTGCGTTGGGCGGTGACTCACCGCGCCACGCCGGCATATCCGCAACGGCTGTGCCACGCGTGTTCGCGACCGCCGCGACACGCCCGCAACTTGTTCTGAATGCGGCGATTGGCCGCCCGGAACCGCTGCGCCGACGGCGACTGCCGGCGCGGCGCGCGGCACGCTGAGGCCGTCACTTTCGTAAGCCGCGAGGCGGTTTTCGTGGCGCTCCTCTGGGCGAATGCGGCGGAGCGGGCGGACGAAACGACTTCTGTGGCCGGTTTTCGGTGATTTCACGCCTATCAATCTCAATGCCGGGGCGGCACGGGCTTTGCGGTTGCGCCCTCTCGAGCCAGCTATGAAACTCGCAGTACGCCAAAGCCTCGCGTCCGTAGCCGTTTTCTCCGCCGTGCTCCTGATGCTGGTGTCCGTGGACGATCGAGTCCGCGATCGCTTCGCGGAGCTCGCTTCCGGCGACGGTCCGTCGTCGTGGACGGCCAGGGCCGGCGACCTCACGAGCGCATTGGCATCCGCGGCGCGGCATCAGAGCATCGAGAACGCACCCCTGCTCGTCTTCGCCGTCGTCGGCGCCGTGCTGGTGGTCTTCATGGTGAAAGCCTGATGGCGAGCGGGACAGTCCAGGGTCTGGTCCTTGCCGTGGAACCCGACCAGCACCAGGCGCAGGTGCTGGCGCGGGTCATCAGGCAGCGTGTCAAAGCCGACTTCGTGGTGGTGGACTCGCGCGACGCGGCCATCGCGGCGCTGAGCGCCAGGGTGCCGGACGTCATCCTGCTGACCGCGCTGCTGTCACCGCGGGACGAGGACGAGATGGTTGCGCACCTGCGCACGCTTCCCGGCGCCGATCACGTCCAGACGCATACCATTCCGCAGCTCGCATCCGATTCTCCCCAGCCGGAACAGCTGGCGCCCTCCGGCGGGCTGCTGTCCAAGTTCCGGCGCAAGAAGGAGTCGACGCCGATCCAGGGATGCGATCCGACGTTGTTCGCCGACGAAGTGATCGCCTTCCTGGCGCGAGCCGCCGAGATGAAGGCGCATGCGGCACCGGCGCTGATCACCCGCTCGGCTCGGGTGGAGCCACCACTGGCGGGCCTGGAGGCGGAACCGCCGGCTGCGCAGGACCTCACGGACGATTCATCCTCGTGGTCGTCGCCGTTCGAGTGGCGCCGCGCCGATGGGGAGGCCGAAGGCATGGAGCGGGCGGGCGGGGAAGAGATGCCGCGCGACCGCGGCAACGCGGCGCGAGCCATCGACGAGATGCAGGCGGCCGCCGAACGCGAGCGCGCCCGGCTGGAGGCCGAAGCGGTCGTTGACGAGCAGCGGCTGCAGCTCGAAACGGAGGCCGCTGTCGAGCAGGAGCGGCTGCAGTTCGAAGCGGAGGCCGCCGCTGAACAGGAACGCCGGCGGCTCGAAGCCGAGGCCGTCGCCAACCAGGAACGCCGGCGGCTCGACGCCGAGGCCGCTGCCAACCAGGAACGCCGGCGGCTCGAAGCCGAGGCTGCCGCCAAACAGGAACGCCGGCGGCTCGAAGCCGAGGCCGCCGCTGAACAGGAACGCCGGCGGCTCGAAGCCGAGGCCGCCGCCAACCAGGAACGCCGGCGGCTCGAAGCCGAGGCCGTCGTCGCACGGGAACGGCAGCGGCTGGAGGCCGAGGCAGCCGCAGAACGTGAGCGGCTTGCCGCAGAGGCCGAGACGCTCAAGCGGCAGCTCGCGCGGGAGGCGGCCGAACGCGAGCGCCTGCTGGTCGAAGCCGCCGCCACGGCCGAGCGCGAGCGCGTCCGGCTGGAGGCGGAAGCGGCGGCCGAGCGCGAGCGCGCACGGACCGCGGCGGAAGCGGCCGAACGCGAACGACGCCGCCTCGAGGTCGAGGCCGCGGCACGAGAAGAGCAGCACAGGCTCGAGCTGGCAGCAGAACGCGCCCGCGCCGAGGCCGAGGCCGCGGCCGAGCGAGAGCGCATCCGGCGCGAAGCCGATGATGCCGAACGGACACGTGCGGCAGCGGTCACCGCTCGCAAGCTGGAGAGGAAAGAGCGGGCCGCCACGGCGGCGCGCGACCGTGAGCGCCTCGCCGCTGAAGCCGAGGCCAAGGCCCGACGCCAGCGCGAAGCCCGTGAACAACGCATCGCCGCCGCCGCCGAAGAGGCCCGCCGCCGCGATCCGTTCGCCGATTTCAGGACCCGCGCGGACACGCCCGGCCCGCTGCTGGCGCTGATGCCGGTGGCCGGCTGGGCGCGACCCGATCAACCGCGTCCCTCTCTCCGCCCCCAAGCCGCGATGCCGCCCCGCTCAGCGGCCGCGGCGACGACGGAGGACGAGCTGAAGGAGATGATGGCGGGGCTGGCACTGCCGGTGCCGGTAGGGGCGGTCGGCTACGCGCGCGGCTGCCGCATCCGCCGGGTCCGCGTCCCGGCCGCTGCCGAGCCGACCCCTCCAATGCCGTCTCCCGTGATTGTGTCGCGTCGGGCGCTCGCGGAGATGCGGACCGCCCGTTAACGCAATACCTGCACCGCTCGCGCTCTGCCGCGGTTGGCTTTCTGCGTACATCGACAACGACCGCCCACCCTCCGGCAAGCCGTCTCCCGCCTTGCCCCGTCGTCAACTCCCTGGTCCAATGACCTTTGGGCGCCGCGCGCCTCCGGGGTGCCGCCGCTGGGGCCGAACGGCAGGCTCCTTGCCTCCGCTTCGCACCGATGACCGCCTTCACTGAGGCGTGGCTCCCGGGAACGGCGCTGCAGGTGCGCGGCCGCCGCTGGACGCTGATCGACCAGACGCGTTTCCCGAACTGCGCGGCGCTGCGGCTCGAAGGCGCGGGACCCGGCACGCGCGGGGTTTGCCGCACGTTGCTGGTGCCCTTCGATCGGCCGCTCCGCATCGACCGCCGATCGGAACCCGTCGTCGTCCGGGCGCGGCGCTGGCTGCACATTGTCCGGCGGCAGAGCGCCGGCACGTTTCCCGTCGGCGGGCTGCGCGCCGCCGCGGCGGGCAAGGTGGAGCTGCTTCCGTACCAGCTCGAGCCCGCGCTCGCCATGCTCCGGCACGGCGTGCCCCGCCTCTTCATCGCCGATGCCGTCGGGCTCGGCAAGACCATTCAAGCCGCGCTGATCATGGCCGAGATCCTGGCGCACCGCGAGACCGCGCGGGTGCTCGTCGTGGCGCCGGCCGGGCTGCTGCAGCAATGGGTCTCCGAGCTCGCCGCGCGTTTCGCCCTCGAGTGCCGCCTGGCCGACGCGGCCTGGCTCGCAGGGATCGGACGCGACCTTCCGCCCGGCATGAATCCCTGGACGCTGTCCGGGGTGTACGTCGCTTCCTTCGACTTTCTGAAGCAGCCTGAAGTCCTCCAGTCTCTCGAGGATGCGCGCTGGGATCTGGTGGTCGCAGACGAGGCGCACGCCGCCGCGCTGGGCACGGCACGACGTGCCGCGGTGCACGCCGTCGCCTCGAGGTCGGCGCGCCTGGTTCTGCTGACCGCCACCCCTCCCGTGGGCGATCCCGGGCAGTTCAACGCCTTGTGCGCCGTCGGCGGCCCAGCCGGAACGAAGGATCCGATGGTCATCTTTCAACGATCGCGAGCGCCGCACGACCTCGTCGGACCGCGGCGCACGGTGCTGCTGCCGGTGCGGCTCACGGGCCGGGAACGGCGGATGCACAGGCTCCTCGAGGCCTACACCGCGCGGGTCTGGCGCGAGGGGACCGCCCGAGGCGACCAGCAGGCGCGGCTGGGCGCCATCGTGCTGAGAAAACGCGGGCTCTCGAGCGCGGCCTCGCTCTTCGAATCCGTCCAGCGGCGCCGCGCGCTCCTCTCCGGGGCGCCGGTCACCGCCTTCCCCAGCCAGCCCGGACTTCCGCTCGACCCCGGAGACAGCGACTCCGAGACACCACCGGACTGGCTGCTCGCACATCCCGGCCTGGCCGACAGCACCCGGGAACGTCGCTGGCTGACCGCAATCGCCCGCTGCGCCCGCTGGCAGCCGGGGCTCGAGTCCAAGGCACGGGTGCTGCTCAGGCTGCTCGGCAGATTGCGGCGGCCGGTCCTGATCTTCACGGAGTTCCGCGACACGCTCGAGCGGCTGTACAGCCTCGTGGTCTCGGCCGGCCACGAAGTCGCCTTGCTGCACGGCGGGCTCTCCCGCACCGAGCGAGCCGCGGCGCTGGCCGCATTCGAAGAGCGTCGGCACATCCTGATCGCCACCGATGCGGCATCGGAAGGCCTCAACCTCCACCGGAACTGTCACGTCGTCGTCCACTACGAGCTGCCATGGAACAGCGCCCGGCTCGAGCAGCGCGCCGGCCGGCTGGATCGCCTGGGGCAGACGCGGCGGGTGCACGAGATCCTTCTGGTAGCCGCCGACACGGCAGAGCGACTGGTTCTCGCGCCGCTCGCCCGGCGGGCGCGGGCCGGCCGAGCCTCAAATCCTTCGCTGCGTCTCGCGTCCGTGCTGGACGAATCCAGGTTGGCGAAGGCAATCATGGAGGGAGCAGGTCCTGAAGAGCCGGACGGCAGCGACTTCGACATCTTCGCGACAGGCGCGGCGGTGCGTCCCGCGGCCGGACTGGCCGGAGAGGCGGCGGCCGAAGTTCTGCGTCTCCAGCGGGAGCGGGCCTGGCTCCCAGTGGCCCTGTGCCGGCCCCGCGGGTCGAGAACCACCGTCTCTCTGCTGGAGACGAGACGAAGCGCCCTTCCGCCAGGCGCCTGGTTCGTTTACTCGGTAGCCTTGCGAGCCCGGGATGGTTCGCTCGTGGCCCGTCACGCCCGCTGCGTCTGGATGGCCCTTCAGGGCCCCGACGACGGTGGTTGGTCGCCGAAGGTGGTCCGCCTGAGGGCGAACGCCGTGATCGCCGAACTGGGGCCGGCGTCTCGGGCGGCCGCACTGAAGGCCGCCGGCATCGGGATGCGGCAGGCCACGGCGTGTCATCGCCACTGCGTGGACGCGGGAATCCGGCGCGAGCAGGCGATCGCCGCGGCGCTTCCATCGACCGCCAGGCGGCTCGTGCAGAGCGGATTGTTCGATCGACGCGTGCTTCACGCCGAAGCGGTTCGACGGGAAATTGCCGACGCGCTGCTCGAGGACTCGCAGGCGCGTTTGCGGGTGCTGGAGCAGAGCCGGGTGCTGACGACCACCTGCGAGCTCGAAGCGGTGCTGTTGACCCGGCGGCGGGGCAGGTGATCCGCGGCCTCAGCGGCTCGCTGCTGTCGGCTGAGGCCCTGGCGGTCAGTCCCGGCGCAGCCACCCACCCCGACGCCGCCATCGCAGCGGCGCGCCGGCGGCTGGTCGCCTGGCACGCCGGGATCACCCGCGATCTCGGGCCGGCGTCGGCCGCGCGAACGGTACTCGACCGCGTCGCCGCGCCGCTGGTCGCGGAGCTCGGGTTCCGGCCGGTGTGCTGCGGCCCAGACGGCAGGGAGCTCCAGCGCGCCGTCCTCTACGCCGGCGACGCGGCGGTGGCAGGGCTGGTCGTGGTCGCCTGGGGGCGCGAGCCCGCGGCAGGGTGGCGGGAGAGCGTACGCCTGGGAATCGGCCATGGTCTGCGATGGTGCTTCTGCGTCAACGGCCCGGTCGTGCGCGTCATCGACACCCGTCGCACCTACTCCCGCCGCTTCATCGAATTCGATCTCGGCGTCACGCTCGACGACGCTGCGTCGTTTGTCCTCTTCTGGCACCTGCTGTGCGCCGCGGCATTCACGTCCGCCACCGCCCCGGCGCTCGACCAGGCCATCCGGGCGTCGGAGCTGCATCGCAGCGCGGTCCGGGCGTCGCTCCAGCGCGGCGTCCACGACGCGCTGGGCCGGCTCATGGCGGCGTTCGCGGCCGGCCCCGGACGTCGCCAGCCCGCCGCCGGGGCGGTGCTGGACGACTCGCTGATCGTGATTTACCGCGTGCTCTTCCTGCTCTTCGCCGAGGCGCGGGGCCTGGTGCCCCGATGGCATCCGGCTTACGAGCGCAGCTACACAATCGAGGCGCTGCGCGATCCGATTGAGCGCGATCCGCATCCAGCCGGGCTCTGGGAGTCGCTCCAGGCCATCAGCCGGCTCGCCCACCAAGGATGCCGAGCCGGCTCGCTGCGAGTGACCGCGTTCAACGGCCGGCTGTTCTCTCCGGCGCACGCCCCTCTCGCCGAAACCGCCGCCCTGGACGACGGCCGGGTACGAGAGGCGATGATCGCCCTGACGACGCGATCGGAGCGCGGCGCGAGGCGGCGGATATCCTTTGCCGACCTCGGCGTCGAGCAGCTCGGCGGCGTCTACGAGCGGCTGCTCGACTTCGACCCCGCGTGGACCGGGGGACCTCGTGCCTCGATCGCGCTGGTGCCGGGAGACCGCCGGCGCGCCGCCGGTGCCTTCTACACGCCCCGCTTCCTGACCGAATATCTGGTGCGCCGAACCCTCGCGCCACTGGTGCAGGATCTTCCGGCCGAGCGCATCCTCTCCATCCGGGTGCTCGATCCGTCCATGGGGAGTGGCGCCTTCCTCGTCGCGTCCTGCCGCTACCTGGCGTCGGCGTACGAAGCGGCGCTGGTGCGGGACGGATCCGCGTCGACTTCTGACCTGGGGGATGCGGACCGTGCCGGCTTCCGCCGGCTCGTGGCGCAGCGCTGCCTGTTCGGCGTCGACCTCAATCCGATGGCGGTCCAGCTCGGGCGATTGTCGCTGTGGCTCGCCACGCTGGCCGCGGACCGGCCGCTCACCTTTCTCGACCATCACCTCAGGACCGGCAACAGTCTGGCCGGCGCCACCCTGGAAGACGTCGCCTGCCACCCGCCGGGCGTACCCCGGCGGCTGGCGTCGCTCCCCCTCTTTGACGACAGCGACGCCGCGGCGGCGCTTGGGCGGGCGGCGAGCGCCCGGCTCTCCATCACCATGCTCCCTGGAGAGACGATCGACCAGGTCCGCGAAAAAGAGCGGCTGCTGGCGGGGGTGGGCGGCGGGCCGCTCGGCCGCTGGAAGACCGCCGCGGACCTGTGGTGCGCCGGGTGGGTAGGCGAGCCGTGGGGGAACCGCCGGGGCGGACACTACGGCGCGCTGCTGGATCAGATCCTCGATCGCGCATGCGTGCTTCCGGCGCACCTGTCCGCGCCCCTGCTCGCGGCCGCGCGCGATGCGGCGGCGCGCGATCGCTTCTTCCACTGGACGCTCGAGTTCCCGGAAGTGTTCTTCGATGCCGACGGCCGTCCACTGGAGAACGCCGGTTTCGACGCCGTGATCTGCAATCCGCCGTGGGAGATCCTGCGGGGCCGCTCCGGTGGCGGAAGTCCGCTGCAGACGTTCGTCCGAACCTCGGGCATCTACCGTCTCCGGGGCGGCGGACACATCAACCTCTTTCAGCTGTTCGTCGAGCGCGCCCTCTCGCTGGTCCGGCGGGGCGGCCGCTTCGGTTTCGTCCTGCCCGCCGGCTTCGCTTCGGACCATGGCTGCGCAGCGCTACGGCGACACCTGCTCGGTCGGACGTCTGTCGACTCGTTTCTCTCGCTGGAAAACCGCGACGGGCTGTTCCCCATCCATCGCGGCCTCAAGTTCCTGCTGGTCAGCGGCGCCACCGGCGGCTCGACCTCGACGATCGCCTGTCGCTTCGCGGTGCGTTCCCCCGAAACGCTCGACGAGCTTGCCGACACCGGCGTCGATCCGGCCGCCGTACCGGTACGGCGAGCGCTCATCGACCGATTGACGGGCGACCAGGCCGCGATCCCGGAGTTGAGGACGGTGGCGGACGTCGAGCTGGTCTCGAGGCTGGCGTGGGCGTTTCCGATGCTGGGCGATCCGGAAGGGTGGCACCTCAGCTTCGGGCGCGAGCTCAACGCCACGGACGATCGCCGTCATTTCGTCGCGCAGCTGCCACGCCGCGGACAACATCCCGTCCGCTCGCGGCGGACATGCCATCCCATCATCGAGGGCAAGCAGATCCGTCCGTTCGCTGTGGATCTTGCGAGCGCTCGTTTCGGCATTCCCTCGCGCATCGCCGCGACGCTGCTGAATCCGGAGCAGACCTATGCGCACCCGCGGCTCGCGTATCGCGATGTGGCCTCGGCGTCGAACCGGCTGACGCTGATTGCCGCGATCGTTCCCGCCGGCGTCGTCACCACGCACACCCTGTTCTGCCTGAAGCAGCGGCTGGCGCCCGCGGTACTGGAGTTTCTCTGCGCGGTGTTCAACAGTTACGTGGTCAACTATCTGGTCCGCACCCGCGTCAGCATCCACGTCACCACTGCCATCGTCGAGAGCCTGCCGGTTCCAGTCGTATCGCCGGAGTCGCCGCAGTTCCGCCGCGTCACTGCCGCCGCCCGGGACGTCCTCGCTCGGCCCGGAGACACGCCGGCACTGACACGGCTTCAGGCCCGCGTGGCATGCTTGTATGCCCTGAGCGAAGCAGAGTTCGCGCACGTCCTGCAGACCTTTCCACTCGTCCCCGCGGCGGAGCGTGACGCGGCGCTGGAAGCCTTCCGTGCGGACTCGTGAGGCGCGCATCGCCCCGGGTCGATGCGATATAGTGCCGC
>JAYTEJ010000447.1:0-3801 GCA_043735365.1 Acidobacteriota bacterium | reverse complement strand
AGGCGGAGCGGCGCCGGTGATACGCAACCGGCGTCCGTCCGCCTCCGGATGTGACTGACGGATGCTGTGATCCGTTGCCGCCGCGTCAGACCCGCCGGCGGCCGCTGACCAGACCGAGCACGAACAGCACCAGCGCGATCACGAGCAGCACGTAGATGAAGTTGCCCAGTGTGTATCCGCTGACGACTCCAAGCAGCCACAGCACCAGCAGGATCACCGCAATCGTAAAAAGCATCACTACCCTCCTGCATCAGGGATGAGCACAAGCCGTACCGTCGCCTGAGGCGCTGCGCACCATCCTGCAGAGGCGGTTTTCGTGGCCGGCTGCCTCGAGTGTGTCGCGCAATTCCACCTGTTGGGATCGAAGGTGGCGGCGATGAGCACTCTAACCGTCGCGCTCGACGGTGACCTCGACCGTTCCCATCGGCTCGTCCAGGGCCACGAAGAGATCGTCCGGCGCCGCGCTGGTGCCGGCCGCGAAGGGGTCGGCCGGGCGGTAGGGGCGCTCCTCAATCGCCAGCGTCACGTCGGCAATTTCCTGATAGGTGGCGAGCACGACATCGGCGATCGCGTACATCGTGTGATGTACCGAGCGACCGCGGTGCCAGCTGAAGGTGTCGACGATCGCCGCGCGGACTCCCTCGCGGAAGGACCGGAAGGTCACGTCCGGGGTGGTATAGCTCCACCGCGCGGTCAGGTCGGCCACAAACAGCCCCTGCAGCCCGTCGGCCATGCCGTCGTCCGGGGCCCGGTTCGGCGGCGGCGCGAACCCCGCGGTCCGCATCAGCGACAGGCGGGCCAGCCCGGAGACGACCGCCACCTTGGCCCCGTTGCTGGTAATGGCGGTCGTCTTCACTTCCGGAGCGCCGCCCATGAAGGCCTGGTCCTGAGGGCGCCCGCCGGCCACCAGCCGCGTCCACGCCCGCTCTTCGATGTCGATGCGCGCGCGTGAGATCGCCGGATGATCGCGCAGCAGCCGATCGCAGAGCGCCAGCCCGAGATCCTCGATTTCGGCGGCGCCGCTGGCGCGGGCCGTCTGACGGACGACGTTGCGGAGGGTTTCACCCGGGATGACGCCGCCGTGGCCCTGCCGGAACGCCGCCGCGAACTCGCCTTCGAGACGGAACGACACGGTCAGCTCCCGCGGGTCGTGGCGCTCGCCGCGACGGACGACCCGGAGCATCCGGATGTGCGATTCGCCGTGGCTGCTCGATCCGATGCGCGGCATGCCGCGGAATCTACCACGGCGGCCGATGGCGCGAGGGACACGGCGGGCGCGGCGGCGCCGGCTCCGCTATAATCAGGCGATCTTCCGAATGATTGTGGCGCGACGGTTCCTGATCGGCGGGCGGGTGCAGGGTGTGGGCTTCCGGATGTTCGCCGACGCGCGGGCCTCGGTGGAAGGGGTCCACGGCTACGTGCAGAATCTTGCCGACGGCCGCGTCGAGGCGGTCGTCGAAGGGGAGCGGGAGTCGGTCGATCGCGTTGAGCTGGCGCTGCGGCGCGGGCCGGCCCTCGCCGACGTCACCGCCTTCGAGGTCGAGGACCTCCAGCCGTCGCGGCGCACGACAGGGTTCACGACGCGCTAGACCTGACTGTTCAGAAGGCTCGAATAGTCCGCCCCTCGGCCGGCGCACGGCCGACGGACGTGACAGCATCACCACCGGCGGGCAGGTGTGCCCGCCGGCAAGAAGGAACACGATGGACCATCTGAAATCGAAAATCCGGCACGTCCCAGACTTTCCGAAGCCGGGCATCCTCTTCTACGACGTCACCACGCTGCTGCGCGACCCGGTGGGGTTCCGCGACGCCGTCGACGCGATGGCAACGCCGCATGCCAAAGCCGGCATCGATCTGGTGGTCGGCATCGAGAGCCGAGGGTTCATCCTCGGGGCCGCGGTCGCGGACCGCATCGGCGCCGGCTTCGTGCCGGTGCGGAAGCTGGGGAAGCTGCCGGGCCCGTGCATTCAGGCGACCTACGAGCTCGAATACGGCAAGGACAGCCTGGAGATGCATCGGGACGCGGTCAGCGACGGCCAGCGGGTGCTGATCGTGGACGACCTGCTGGCGACCGGCGGCACCGCACGGGCGACGGTGGACCTGGTCAGGCAGCTCGGCGGCGAGGTCGAGGCGGTGGCGCTGCTCATCGAACTCGTGGCGCTCAACGGACGGGCGCGGCTGGCCGGGGAGACGGTCACCGCGGTGCTGCAGTATTAGCGGCCCGCTCATCCCGCGCGAGGCCAGCCTCGCGCCACGATTTGATCTCGTTCGGGCGCGGACGGGCCGCAGCTGATAGAATGGACCGTTTCCGCGCCCGTAGCTCAGCAGGATAGAGCACCGGTTTCCTAAACCGGGGGTCGCAGGTTCGAGACCTGCCGGGCGCACCAGGTTCGAGGGTTATGAAGAGCACTGAACGTCACAAGCTGAAGGAAAACGAGTTCGCGCACACCGTCGCCCGAGCGCGCGAAGTCATCGATACCCGCGGCCGCGACATGGCCACGCTCGCCATCGTCGTAATCGTCGCCGTCGCGGTGGCGTTCGGGTACGTCGCCTGGCGGCAGTCGCGCGACCGTAAGGCGAACACCATGCTGGCCGCGGCGCTGGCGGTCGCGGAGGCGCCGGTGGTGGCGCCGGTCGCGCCGGCTCCCGGCAGCCCGATGCCGGTGCAGCAGCCCGGCACGTTCCAGACCGAGCGGGCGAGGCTCGAAGCGGCGCTGCCCAGGTTCCAGGAGGCCTACGACCGCTATCCCAACACCGATGCGGGGATCGCGGCCCGGTACCACGCCGCCGGCACGCTCGCCTCTCTCGGCCGCCTGACGGAGGCGGAGAGCCGCTACCAGGAAGTGATCGACAAGGCCGGCAGCCGGATTTACGGCCGCACCGCGCGTCTCGGGCTCGCTCAGGTCCAGGTCGCGCAGGGGAAGTACGACCCGGCCATCGCCATCTACCAGCAGCTGACGACCGACACGACCTCGCAGATCCCCGTGGACGGCGTACTGATGGAACTGGGGCGCGCCTATCTCAAGGCGGGCAAGAAGTCGGAAGCGGCGCACGCCTTCACGCGCGTGGTCGAGGAGTTTCCGCAGTCGCTGTATGCGGCGGATGCGCGGCGGGAAATGGAAGACGCGAAGAAGAGCTGACCGGGAAGACCCGGGCGGGAAGACCCGGGACGGCTTACGCCGTCCGGGTCCGACCCGCCGCTTCCAGCGAGAGGTCGCTCGGCGCCGCCTGGCGCGACGGTTCGACCATCAGGCGCAGCGCGTATTCGGAGGGCGCGCCGGTCGCATCGCTCACGGAACCCACTCTGAACACGGCCGACAACACGCTGGACTTGCGCAGCGGCGCCGGGAGGTCCGTCCGCGAGCGCGCGGCGCGATCCACCTGGAAATACACCAGCCGATACAACGGAATGGCCGCCCCGCCGAGGCACGAGACGCTGACGCCATGGGCGCTGACATCGCGCGTCACCACCGACGCCATCCGGGTATTGCCCTTGGCGTCCTTCCACAAAATCTGGCCGGGGACCTGCACCGGATAGCGGTCGTCCATCCGCTTCTCGTAGCGGGTGCTGCCCTGAACGAGGCGAAGGTGCTGTTCCATGGGGGAGGTTCCTTGTGAGAGCATGGTCACTAGACATCTATCAAGGCGCACGCCCGGAATCCTGCCCGATCGCCTACCTGATCGACTGATCTCGTAAGTCCTTCTTTATAAATCAATTAATAACTATTTTGGGTGTCAGGCGAGAGGAGGGCTGATGGATATTATGTATCCAAGCAGCCCCGCGCAGTATATTTAGTATCC
>JAYTEJ010000446.1:0-14282 GCA_043735365.1 Acidobacteriota bacterium | reverse complement strand
CCCGGGTTCAGAGAGGCTGTGAGGCGCCGTTTCGAAGCTGTCGACGACGAGTATTTCGACCTCATCAAAACACTCTGGGACGACGGCGAGTTGTTCCAGAACACCAGGATCGGGAGTGACGTCATCGACGGGCAACGGGTCTACTTCCCCACCGACCGTTTGCAGCTTGCGAAGAACTCCGTCCTGGCCTGGGACTGACCGATTCTCAACGCCGCTATCGGTCCATGGCACCGTAGGAAGGGCCAGTGTTACTGACGGCGTGTCCACCGAGGAGCTGCTTGCGGAGGCGTTACGTCTCTCTCGCCGAGAGCGCGCCCGCGTGGCCGAGGAGCTACTCTCCAGCCTGGAAGAACCGGACGATGAAGTCGCCGCAATGTGGGCGACCGAGTTGGAGCGGCGTTCTCGTGACGTCGCCGAAGATCGCGTTCAGACGATCGGGTGGGAGACCGCGCGGACCGGGATCCTGAAAGATCTCGAAGAGCGGCGTGCGCGTCGAACTGCATCCTGACGCGCGTGCTGAACTTCGCAGCGCCACGCTCTGGCATGACGAGCGACGTCCTGGTTTAGGCCTGCGGGCCCCTCGACGGATTCGACGCAGCGCTGAGATCCTTGGGTCCGCGGGAAGGCAAGCCGGCCGAAATGCCTGACTCTCACGTGCGTCGTTCCCACTCCGAGTGCGGCGTCGGGTCACCCCGCCACGGCCAGGTGCTGCCCGCCACTGACGGCCTCGAGCCGGGCCAGCTCCGCGTCGAGTTGGGGCAGCACCCGCTCCACCGTGAACCGGTTGAAGTGGTAGCCGTACATCATCATCTCGAGAGTTCCACCCAGCAGATCTGGACGCCTGCGGAGTACCCTCAGCGTGAACCGCAGGTACGACCGGCGGAAGTCCGTCGGCAGGCTCTTCAGCATCCCGCCAAAGGCCCCCAAGGCCGACAGGAGCCGCCGAGCGCGGTTTCCCTGTTGCGCGGCCATCAACCGCTGCAGGTTACGCCTGATCCCGAGCCAGACATCGACGGCGCCGGTCAGCAACGACGTCGGCCGCGCCGACCGAACCAGGGTCTGAAATGACCGCTCGAAGTAGGTGTCCGGCGAGTAGAGCGTCAGCATGACCCGGCGGTACCCCTCGAGCAGAGCCCGGCGTGGCAAAGTGGTTTGGATGTTCGTGTAGCCGCAGTGATCGATGTCCATGTCAGGCGCCGGCTCGAGCAGGCGTCCGGTGGCCTTCATGCGGTCGTAGAGCGGCGTGCCGTTCAGGGCAATCAGCAGGCCGACCATGGCCAGCGCGATACCGGCCTCAGCAATGAACTCGAGTTGCCGATCGAACACGTCGGCGGTGTCGCTGTCGAATCCGATGATGAACCCAGCGGACACCTGCAGCCCAGCCGCGCGGATCTTGTCGACGGTCGTCGTCAGCGGCTCCTTGAGGTTCTGGAACTTCAGCGCCTCCTTCAGTCCCTCCTTCGATGGCGTCTCGATGCCAAGAAAGACCCAGCGGAAGCCACACCGGACCATCTGTTCCATGAGGTCCTCGTGCTCGCCGAGATCGACCGACGCTTCGGTGCCGAATTCGAAGATCCGGGCATGGTCGTCATTCCATTTCTGCAGTACGGGAAGCAGCTGCCTGACGTTCTTCTTGTTGCCGATGAAGTTGTCATCGACGACGAAGATCTCGCCGCGGTAGCCCGCGTGCTTGAGGGCTTCGAGTTCGCGCACCATCTGGTCCGGCGTCTTTGTGCGCGGGCGCCGACCGAACATCACGATGATGTCGCAGAATTCACAGCGGAACGGGCAGCCTCGCGAAAACTGGATCGGCATGCTGAGGTAGTGTCTGATGTTGAGCAGGTCGAAGCGGGGCACCGGCGTCCGGGTCACGTCCGGCTTCTCGTCACTGGAGTACCTGGCCTGGAGTCGATCGTGGATCAGATCGTCGAGGAACCGGTCCCACACCGCCTCGGCTTCCCCCGCCACGATCGTGGTGCACCAGGGCGCGCATTCGTCGGGCGACATCGTGGGAAACGGCCCGCCCATCACGACCGGCTTGCCGGCCTGCATGCAGCGGCGGGCCAGCGCGATCAGGCCCTGCTTCTGAGTGATCATGGCGGAGAGGAAGCAGACATCGGCCCACGCGATGTCGTCGTCGGACACCGGCTCGCAGTTGAGGTCGCGCAGCCGTACCTCGAACTCCGGAGGGAGCATCGCGGCGATGGTGATGAGGCCAAGGGGAGGCATGTAGGCCTTCTTCCCCATGAGCGGCAACACGTACTGGAGCCCCCAGTAGGTGCCGGGAAACGCCGGGTAGAGCATCAGCACACGGCGACGCGGCGGATTCATGATGGGGCCATTCTCAGCCCAGCTTCCATGAATTGCAACCGCTCATTGCGCGAGGCAGCGAGGGCGGAAACCGTCGCTGTCACCTTCTCGATCGATCTCGCGCCGCACTGGCCCGGCCTACCGTCCCGGTGGGAGCAGCCGCTGAAGCGCGCGAGCCGTCAGCCCGAGCCCGGGTTCATTGCCGTTGATGATGCCGACCGGATCAGCGTCCACGGGGGTGACCTCGATGCATTCCGCCGGGACGCTCGCCAGGTACGCCGTGTAGACGGAATCGAAGTCGAGCACAGCGTCTGCGCCGCGCGTGCTGACGAGCAGCACCTTGACGGTGCACGGCCTGACATCGACGGGACGATAGGCGCGCATGGCATGCAGGTTGGCGCGGTATGCGTGGATGCGGCGCTGGAAGCTGGCCATCTCGAGGTCGGGCGGCAGGCAGCGATGCTCGATGGCCTGGCTGATGAGGTAGGCCATCCGATCCGGCGACTCGCGCAGCGCCTCCCAGTCGATCGGCAGCTGGATGCCCATGATCTTGTCGGCGAGGAAGATGAAGTCGTGCGCCGCGCGCAGATCGGGATCCTGCTCGGACTCGATGTGCGCCCAGTCGCGGTCCATGATCGGCGAGATGTGTATGACCGAGTCGATCCGGCCTCCGCCCCGTAGCACCTGCTGTGCGATCTCGAAAGCCGGGAGGCCGCCCATGCAGTAGCCAGCGAGGAGCGGCGCGCCGTCGCCATCGATCTTCTTGATCTCCTCGAGGTAGTGCGCCGCCTGCGCCTGGATCGTCTGGTAGGGCGTGCGCCGGTCGTTCAGTCCCGGCGTCTGGATGGCGAACAGCGGCTGGTCGAGTCCGAGATGACGTGTCAGGTACTGGAAATAGGACACGCTGCCGTCGGTGGCGTGAATCACGAACAGAGGCTTGCGAGAGCCGCGCGGCTGCAGGGGAACGATGGTCCCTTCGTAGAGCTCAGGCTGCAGGTCGCGTCCCGGCTCGGCGCCCGAGGCAACCATGCGTTCGAGCAGCGCCCGTTTGGCCTCGGACAGTTCTTCAATTCGACGGCTAGGTTGGCTCATCCTGCAGCTCCCGGGTGACGTACTCGGTCTGTCTCACTGTGACTTCAGGTATCGAACAGCGTCTTCTTCTGAAAGGCTTTCCACCCAGTCTAGCAGCTTGGCCCGGCGCTCCTCACGACCCCTTCGCTCGTCGGCGATGAACCGCGCATGCTCTTCCACCGTGGGGCGCGCAGTGAACAGGCTGATGGGCAGGCGCACACCGAGTGCCGATTCGACGCGCGACACGACCCGCGCGGCCAGCAGCGAATGGCCGCCCAGCTCGAAGAACCCGTCACGCACGCCCAGGTCGTCGACGCCCAACACCTGCCGCCAGATGTCGGCCACCTGTGCCTCCAGGTCGTCGCGCGGCGGCACGAGCGCGCTTGCCCTCGGCACGCTCGACGCGTCAACGGACAGCGCCGACAGTGCGGCACGGTCCACCTTGCCGTTCGGGGTCATGGGCCACTCGTCGATCCGGGCAAACACGGCGGGCAGCATGTACGACGGCAGGCGATCGCTGAGGAACCGTCGGAACGACTCCGGCGAGAAGTGATCCGGATCGCAGCGCACGCACGCCAGCAATCGCGTGTCATCCCCCGCCCCGCGTTGGCCGACTACGACGGCCTGCTGCACATCGGCATGGCGCGCCAGTGCCGCCTCGATCTCGGCCGGCTCCACCCGGAATCCGCGGACCTTGAGCTGATGGTCCAAGCGGCCGAGGAAGCGCAGCGCGCCGTCGTTTCCGAAAGCACCGCGATCGCCGGTCCTGTACATCCGCGCGCCGCTGACGTCCGCGTTCGGATCCGCCACGAAGCGCTGGGCCGTCAGCTCCGGTCGATGCCGGTACCCCCGTGCCACGCCCACCCCGCCGATGCAGATTTCACCGGCGACGCCGACTGGCACAGGCTGACCCGCGGGATCGAGCACGTAGATCCAGGTGTTGCCGATCGCCGACCCGAGGTCTGGCGGCCGTCCCGGGCGCACGCGCGCGACCGCCGACCAGACGGTGGTCTCCGTCGGGCCGTACAGGTTCCACACCTCGGCCCCCGACGCCGTGAGGTCGGCCGCAAGCGACGCGGACAGGGCTTCGCCTCCGCACAGCACCTTGAGATCGGGGCCAGGTCGGAACCCGGCCTCGACGAGCATCCGCCAGGTTGACGGCGTCGCCTGCATGACCGTGGCGCGGCAGGCGGCCAGTGCTTCGGCGAGTCGCTGGCCGTCGCCGGCCGTCTCGCGCGACGCGAGGACGACGCGGGCGCCGACCACCCACGGCAGGAACAGTTCCAGCACGGCGATGTCGAACGACAGCGTCGTCACCGCCAGCAGGACGTCGTCGTCGGCCAGACCCGGTTCGCGCGCCATCGACTCGAGGAAGTTCACGACGCTGCGGTGCGTGACCTCGACGCCCTTCGGGGAGCCCGTCGACCCGGATGTGTAGAGGACATACGCCAGGTCGACTGGCGAGACCCGCGCGGCAGCGGTGGCGATGGGGTCGGGTCCCTCCGGTGCCTCGAGATCCTCGAGCAGCAGGCGCGGCGTCGAGTCGGGGACCACCGCACAGCACTGGATCTGGAGGAGCTCGGAGGACGGTCCGGTCAAGGTCGTGAGGACCGCCGCGATTCCGCTGTCGTCGGCGATGAAGCGCAGGCGGTCGGCCGGGAAGGCGGTGTCGAAGGGCACATAGGCTGCCCCCGACTTGAGGATGCCGAGCAAAGCGACGAGCATCTCGAGCGAGCGCTCGAACGCCAACCCGATCAGCCGGCCCGGCCCCGCGCCGTGCACCTGGAGCCGGCGGGCAACCAGGCTCGACCGGCGGTCCAGCTCGGCGTAGGTGATGAGGCGGCCTTCGAAGCTCGCGGCGACGGCCTGCGGAGTCCGGCGGGCCTGGGCGGCAACCAGGTCGTGCACGCAGGCGTGTTCCGAGAACGGCCGAACGCTGGCGCGCTGTCTGTCCCGCAGCGCTGTCTGCTGGGCCGCATCGAGCATGGGCAGCCCGCCGACCGTCGTCGTCGGCGCGTCGGCGATTCCGCCGAGCAGCGTCACGAACAGCGCAGCGAGCCGTTGTATGGTTTGCCTGTCCCAGACATCGGTCTGGTACTCGAGAAGGGCCCTCAGGCCGTCTGGCGAGTCCTCGCAGAACAGGGCCAGCTCGAACTTGGCGGCCTGGGGACGCACGAAGATCGGTTCGATCCGGAGGCCGGCCAGGGTAGAGGCCGCGATGGGTACGTTGAGCGCGAAGAACACGTCGAACACGGGATTGCGGCCCGCTTCGCGCTGCTTCAGATGCTCGACGACCCGTTCAAACGGCATCTCCTGGTGGCTCCAAGCCCCGCGGATACGCTCCTGGACCGCTGACAGCAGATCGGCGAAGGGCAGGTCGGGGTCGACGTCGCATCGAATCACGACCGTGTTGGCGAGACAGCCGACGAGCTGCTCGAATTCCGGCCGTGCCCGGTTCGCCATCGCCGTGCCGATTGCGATGTCGCGCTGGCCGGCGCAGCGCGCCATCAGCACCTGGAACGCCGCCAGCAGGACGGCGTACAGGCTCGAGCCCTGCGTGCGGGCAAGGCGTCGCAGCCGCTCCGACAGTGCGGCCTCCAGCGTGAAGACCTCGGCGGCGCCGGCCGGATCGCGCGTCGCAGTGCGGGGCCGGTCGGTCATCAGATTGAGGGGCGTGACACCGTTGAGGGCGCCCCGCCAGTACTCCGTCATCTGGGTGGCCGCGTCCGATTCCAGTCGGTCCCGCTGCCACGCGACGAACGTGCCGTACGTCGCCGCCCGCGCCGGTTGCGGCACGACCTCCCCCCGGCGAAGGGCCGAGTAGACGTCCAGCACGTCGTTGAGCAGCACACGCAGCGACGTGCCGTCCGCAATCAGATGGTGAATGCAGAGGACCCAGAGATGTTCCTGCGCTGAGAGCCGGAACAGGCGCGTCCGAAACAGTGGCGGCTGGCCGAGATCGAAAGGCGCGCTGGCGACATCCGACGTCCGCCGCTCGGCTTCCTCGCGGCGGTGCTCGGGCGAGAGGTCCTCCAGGCTGATCACCGGGAGCTCGATAGCGACGTGGTCGTGCACGGCCTGCATCGGTTCGCCCTCGACGGCGCTGAAGGCGGTGCGCAGCGCGTCGTGCCGATCAGCCACCACTGCGATGGCCCGCTGCAGGTCCATCACGTCGAGCGCGCCGCGGACGTAGGCCGCCGCGGGAATGACGTACGCCGCCTGCGCGCCCGCGAGCTGATCGAGGAACCAGATGCGCTGCTGCGGATGAGACAGTGCGTAGGGCAGCGCCGGATCGGGCGGCGGCGGCAGCGGATCTGGCGACGCCGACCTCGTCAGGAGCCGCAGAAGACCGTCGCGGTGCCGCACGATGGCCTCTCGCAGCGACGGCGTCAGCGCGCTGGCCGGTGAGCACCGCAGCCGGCCCTCGTCGGCGACCACCGACACACCGGCCTCACACAGGGCCTGCATGAGCTCGCGCGTCGTCACAGGATGACGTCCTGAACCGTCATGCCGGTGGCCCCTGGTGCTGAGATATTCCGGAGTTGGCTCGCCTGCCGCAGATCCAGCACCAGCGAAACGAGTTCGGCCAGCGTCATCTTCTCTAGCAGTTCCGCTGGCGGTACCTGCACCCCCAGCTCAGCCGACAGGCGATTGGTCAGGTCGATGGCCATGAGCGAGTCGAGCCCGAGTGAAGCGAGCGGAAGGTCGGCCGGCACCTGATCCGCCGCCGTCTGAATGACGACGGCAAGTGATTCGCGCAAATGCCGCAGCAGCAGGTCGTCGCGAGTGGCCGCGCTGGCCGCGTCGAGTTGCAGCGCAATGCCAGTCGAGGACCGCGCTCCGGCCGGCGTAGCGCCGCTGGCGGCTGAAGGTCGGGCCATCCAGTACCGATGCCGATCGAAGGGATACGTCGGAAGCGCAACGGTGCGATACGGCACGCGGCACACCTCGGACCAGTCAAGATCCTCGCCGCGTACGTATCGCACGGCGAGATGGGCAGCACCCTGGCTCTCGCCAATCGCCATGTCGCGGGGCGGAGCCGGATGGTCTTGTGGCGCCACGGCCGTCGGCTCGGCCAGGTGCGCGTGCGCGTGGCCATCCAGCCAGGCCAACAGCGCCCCACAGAGTTCGTCGAGCGTCTCGCCCCAGACCGCGACCCTGTGACGGTAGTGGGCCCGACGGGCGCCGGCAGTGCCGCAGACATCGGCCACCGACGGCCGTTCGCGGCGGAGCCATGCCACCAGATCCTGGGCGCGCCTGCGCAACGCCGCCTCGCTCCGCGCCGACAGAGGCAGCACCATCGGGCCGGCCGGCTGCGGGGGGATCGGAGCGGCCCGAGGCGCCTGCGACAGCACGACATGCACGTTGGTGCCGCTCAGCCCGAAGGAGCTGACGCCGGCCACGAGCTCGGCATCATCGACGGGCCACGCCTGGCTGCGACTGGGAATCTCGATCGGCAGGGCCTCGGCGGCGATGTACGGATTGAGCGCGCTCAGGTGCAGATGGGGCGGAATCCGCCCTTCGCGCAGGGTCAGCACGACCTTGAGCAGTCCCGCGATGCCCGCCGCCGCCTCGAGGTGGCCGATGTTCGTCTTCACGCTGCCCAGGACGAGCGGCTGCGACGGTCGGCGTCCGACGCAGAGGGCGGCGCCAAGCGCCCGGACCTCGATTGGATCTCCCAGGACGGTACCGGTCCCGTGCGCCTCGACGTAGTGCACCCGATCGGGCGCGACGTGCGCATCGGCGAGTGCTGCGACGACGACCTTCTGCTGCGCCACGCCATTTGGTGCCGTCAAGCCGCTGCTGCGACCGTCATGGCCGGCGGCCGATCCGCGAATGACGGCGGCAATCGGGTCGCGGTCGCGCTGGGCATCGGCGAGCCGCTTCAGGACGACCAGGCCCGCGCCCTCGCCTCGCACGTAGCCGGTGGCGGCTCGATCGAACGTCCGGCATCGGCCGTCCTCCGAGAGGATCCTGGCCTGGCAGGCCCACAGCGTGGTCTCGGGTGCCAGTATCAGATTGACGCCGCCGGCCAGTGCCATATCCGACTCACCATCGCGTACGCTTCGATACGCCAGGTGCACGGCCGCAAGCGAGGACGAGCACGCCGTGTCTATGGCAAACGCCGGCCCCTGCAGTCCGAGCACGTACGCGATGCGCCCCGCCGCGACGCTCGGGGAGTTCGACGTGCCACAGTACGCATCGATGCGCTGCGCCTCCGGCAGGCGCATCCGCAGGAGCGCGTAGTCGGACGTGCTCATGCCGATGAAGACGCCCGTGCGGCTGCCGCCGAGTCCGTCGGCTGGCTGCCCGGCATCCTCGAGCGCTTCGATTGCCAGTTCGAGCAGCAGGCGCTGTTGCGGGTCCATGCCCTCCGCCTCGGTGGCGCCGATGTCGAAGAACGGTGCGTCGAACGCGTCGACGTCGTCGATATAGCCTGCGAGTAAACCATGGTCCGGCAGCATGGCCGCCAGGTCTTCGCCCATGAGCGCCCGGCGCGCGTCCGGAAGCCTGCCGATCGCGTCGCGCCCGTTGTCGAGCAGCTCCCAGAACCGGCGCGGGTCGGGCGCCCCCGGGAAGCGGCAGCCGAGGCCAATGATTGCGACCGGGTCGTGCGGGTCCGGATGCTCGCGCGTCGAACCGGCGCCAGGCGCAGGCTCGACGCTGGACAAATGCGCTACGAGGGCATCCAGCGTCGGATGATCGTAGAAGACCGTCGGCGACACCGGCTTGCCCAGCAGCTCCTCGAGATCCCCCGACAGGACGACCGCGTCGCGAGATCCGAGCCCGTAGCTGGCAAAGGGCGCACGCGTATCAATCTGGTCAGGCGTGCTTCCCAGTGCATCGCAAAGGCCGCGGACGACGGCTTCTCGAAGCGCGGCGCGAGTGTGTGTCATGTGCGTGCGACCACGCCGGCAATCGCCTGGCGAAGGAAGAGTGTCCGGCAGGCGCGTCGCTGCGGCTTGCCGCTGCCGGTCCTGGGCAGGGAGCCCCACCCGACCCAGAGCAGCTCGCTGACCGTCAACCCGTGCCGCTGGGCCACGGCAGCGCGGATCGCGCTGGCCGCCCCAGCTAGGCCCGCGTCTGTGCGGGTCGTCGCGTCGACCCCGGCATCATCGCGCGCCGCCGCGGCAGCGGCCCCGCGCGCGACCTCCGCGACGACCACCAGTCGTTCCCCTCCGCCTGCGTCCACCGAGAACGCGATGACGCCCCCGGGTCGCACCGCCAGATGCTGTTCGACGGTCTGCTCGACGTCCTGCGGGTGGTGGTTGCGGCCGTCGACGACGATGAGGTCCTTGAGACGCCCGGCGATGAACAACTCACCGTCGAGCGTGCATCCCAGATCGCCCGTGCGAAGAAACGGTCCCTCGTCCGGCTCCGCCAGGCGTGCGCCGAAGGTGGCCTCCGTCGCAGAGGGGCGATCCCAGTATCCGGCGGTCACGCTTCCGCCCCGCACCCACACCTCGCCGACCCTCCCGGCGGGCACGCGCACTCCGGAGTCTGGCGCGACGATCTCGACTTGAAGGCCACGGCCGGCGGACCCGACGCTCACCATCCGCCGTGAGCCCGGTGACGACGGGCTCGCGGGGATGACCACGTCCTCCTCGAGCGCCGCCCGATCGACCGTCTGCGTCACCAGCCCATGACGGCTCGACACCAGGAGCGTGCACTCCGCAAGCCCGTAGCTCGCACAGAACGCCTCGGGACGGAACCCGCACGGCGCGAACGTCTCGCAGAATCGCTCAATCGTTTCCGCCCGCACCGGCTCGGCGCCGTTGCCGGCTGTGGCCCAGCAGCTGAGGTCGAGACGCTCCAGATGTCCCGGGCGCACCTTGCGAAGCACGAGGTCGTACGCGAAGTTGGGCGCAAACGAGATCGTCGCCCGGTGGCGCGAAATGCCCTCCAGCCATCGCAACGGGCGCTGGAGGAACGAGAGGGGCGACATCATCACGCTCTCGATCCCGAACGAGAGCGGCTGCAGCACGTGGCCGATGAGCCCCATGTCGTGGTACGGCGGGAGCCACGACAGGCCGCGTGAGTGCGGCCCCATCCCCAGGGCCTCGCCGATGCGGCGGGCATTGCAGGAGATGTTTCGGTGCGACACCATGACGCCCTTCGGTGCCGAGGTCGATCCCGACGTGTATTGGAGGAATGCCAGGTCCGCAGCGTCACCGCGCGGCGGCTGCCACTGCGCCGCCGCGTCGGTCGCGATCGATTCGGTGTCCACCCACGCCAGGCGTTGCAGGCTGGGATGGCGCTCAACGAGCGGTCCGAGCTTCTCGCGCTCGGTCGCTCCAACGAGCGCCGCCATCGGCCGGCAGTCGTCGGCGACGCCGAGCAGGCGTTCAAGAGCGGCGTCGGCTCGGATCGGACCGGGAGGATAGAGGGGAACGGCGACGACCCCGCCCGCCAGACAGCCCAGAAAAGCTTCGATGAATCCTGGTCCAGGGGCGTGCAGAACCAGGGCTCGCTCGCCCGTCATGCCAGCGCGGCGCAGGTCGGCGGCAATCGAAGCCACGCGCATGAACAGCGTCCCATACGTGAGTCGGTCGCCCTCGTCATCGTGGCCGCGCAGGTAATGGAACGCCACCGCTTCCGGACGGGACGCCGCCACGGCGGCCAGGCCGTCCGACCAGGTGCTGCCGGTCCCGACCTCGGCGACGAGACCGGACGGCATCTGCACCTGCGGCACCGACGGCTTCACGCGCGCTCCGATCCCGGGCGCGCCCGCACCGCCCGCGCGTCGAGCCGGAGCGCCCAGAGGGTCCAGAGCCCCCCAAGCGCATCCACGACGCCGAACGCGACGATGTTGGTTGGCGCCAGACCGCTCAGGACGAAGAGTGTCAGGACGACCAGCACGATCATGCGCGTCACTACGGTGAATCCAATCATCGCGGCCGACCTGGTCCGGATGATCCACACGTAGAGGATGGCGAGATTGAAGACGAGCAAGGCGGCGACGCGACCCCAGATCTCGTGCGTCGGGACCATGCCAACGGCTCCCAGGATCAGATCGGGAGCCAGCATGCCGCCGATGCCCAGCACGAACAGGTAGACGCTGAACACCGTGAGCGTGTCGTAGGCCGTCACGCCAGGCGCACCGGCGGCCTCACGGCTTCCACCCCACGGCCTCGCACCACGCGTAGGCGGCGAAGGCGTCGGGTCTTTGCGCAAAGCTGCCGCACCTGGATGCCATCACGCCAAGCGCGACCTGATTGGCCCAGCCGAGCTCCAGAAGCTGGGTGGCGACATTGGACTGGGTGATCATGCCGCGCCAGAAGTCGGTCAGCGCCTTGATCTCGTCGGGCGTGCCGTGCGACTCGTAGCTCGCCGAGACCGACACGCGCTCGAAGCCCGCCTCGTCGAGCAGGCCTCGAAGGCGCCGGCCGAGAAACGGATCGTGGCCGTTGTACTTGCGCAGCTTCGTGTAAAGCGCCAGTCCCTGCGTGATGACCGGATCGGACGGCGCGATGAGGTCGCCGCCCTGGTCGGCCTCGCGTACTCCGACCGCACCGCCGGGCTTGAGCACGCGACGGACCTCCCGCAGCGCGCGCGGTGGATCCTGAACGTTCATGAGCACCGCACCGATGTGCACACGGTCGATCGACGCGTCGTCCGCGGGGATCTCGTAGATGCTGCCGACGTCGAAGGTGAGGTTGCTGCGGTCTCCGACCTGCGCGCGTGCCATCTCGACCTGCGACGCCTCGATCTCGAGGCCCCTGACCTCTCCTGGCGCGACGATGTCCGCGAGGCCGACTGTGATCGTTCCGGGGCCGCAGCCGCAGTCGAGTACGCGGTGACCGGGCGCGAGGTGCGGCAAGAAGAACGCCGCATGGCTCGACGCGGTGCGCCCGGCCATGAGCCGGACGGCCGTCGCGTCGTAGCCCATCGTGTAGCGCTCATGACCTGGCCGCTTCCTGAAGAACGGGAACGGAAACCTCACGCCACCTCTGGACTGTGTTGCCGGGCACCGCCGACGCTTGGCGAAGCCGGTATCTTACGCAGTCGACGCGGGGTTGTAAAGGCAGCCGGAGCGCTGCTGGAGCGCTGCGCGACGGTTGACTGCCGCGAGCGTCACCCGGGCTGCGGCGGCGGATCGGACGTAGGATTGCGATCGCCGAAGTTGAACGGACGCAGCGTGAAGGCGTGCCACAGGGTCGGCATGACGAGTTGATCCTCGGCGCGCGTCAGATGCTGCAGGCTGATGTTGACTCCGCACACGTGGCAAAGCTGTGCCGGCCATGCTCAGTGGCCCGAGCGACGTGTTACACTGTCTTACATGAAGACGTCGACGATCACGATTCGACTGGACGACGCACTCGAACGTGAGCTCGATCAGGCGTGCGCGCGCACGGGTCGAACACGGAGCGACCTCGCGCGTGATGCGCTGCGACGGCAACTCGCACTGTTGCGATTCGAGCATTTGCGGAGGCGCGTTCTGCCGCTCGCCGAATCGCAGGGCTACCTGACCGACGACGACGTCTTTCGCGACGTGTCGTGAAGATCTTCTTCGACACCAACGTGCTGGTCGCCGCGTTCGCGACGCGGGGCCTGTGCGCTGACCTGTTCGCGCACGTTCTTCTCGAACACGAACTGCTGGTGGGCGACGTGGTGATCCGCGAGCTCCGGAGCAAGCTTCGCACCAAGCTGAAGCTTCGGAAGGGAACGATCGACGAGATCGAGGCCCTGCTACGAGATCAAGTGGTCGTGAGGACCCCCGCGGAGCACCTGAGCCTCAACATCACCGACCCGGACGATGAGTGGATCGTCGCGGAAGCCATGGCGGGCAACGCCGACATCCTCGTCACAGGAGATGCCGCACTGCACAAACTCGGCGCGCGCGCCCCGCTGCCGATCGTTTCGCCGAGGGGGCTCTGGGACACGTTGCGCGGCGCCACGCCCGGTCGATAAGCCCCCGGGTGAGCCTGCTGCCGGGGCGCGGCTACTGGGCATCGCCGACGAGTAAGATGCGAGCGCGAATCAGCGTCGCCATGGACACCATCAGCCAGACCCTGACTCCGCCGGGAAGAACTTCGTGCCGGTGGCAAGCGACACGCCCGCAGCCACGGTGGCCACCGCTGACTGGAGGCGGCGCCGCTCCAGCTGCGCGCGCAGGTTGCCGATGCCGAACGCCACATCGTCGGCCATCTGCTGCAGGAGCGCGAGCTCCTCGGCGCTCGTGGGCTTTACCTCGAAGGTATAAAGCGCCAGCAACCCGAATGTGCGTCGAATCGCGCAGGGGGAGAACGATGTAGCCGCGGTAGCCGCGCCGCCGTGCGGGCTCGAGCCAGTGCGCGAAACCAGGGTCTTGTTCGAGATCTTCGCAGACGACGGGCTGGCCAGAACGAATCACCTGTCCCGCTGGTCCGATGCCATGCTTTTCACCCTCGTTCCAACTGGCTTTGATCTCCGACAGATAGCCGTCCTCCGCACCCGCGTGGCCCATCGGTGTGATGGAGCGCGCCGCATCATCCTGCGCGTACCCCACCCACGCCATCCGGTAGCCCCCGTTCTCGACGTCGACGCTCGGCGTATCGTGCGCCAGCGCATCGAAGGCGACCCGGACGCGCTCGCGGTCTTCGGCAACGATGAAATCAGTCCACCGCAGCGGATTGGCGTAGAACGTGTCCGCGGACACGCCCCATATCCGCTCGAAGCCCGGACTGAGGTAGACCATACGGCATCGTCGCACTGCCTTTCCAGACTAGTTGGTCGGCCACTCAGAGCGAATCCCCGAGCTACTCTGTGTCCTGTCCAAGAGCGGCCGGTTTGGATCTACTTTCGAGGCGATCGCCGAAGAATCTCGGTACGAAGCGCGGCTTGCCCGCCATGACTGCCCGGTACTCGGGGCTGCCAATCAGCAGTAGGTCCTCGACGGCGAGACGACGCGACAGCACCCA
>JAYTEJ010000445.1:0-5324 GCA_043735365.1 Acidobacteriota bacterium | reverse complement strand
GCGAGACATGAAGGCCGGAGTGTTCTGCTTCAACCCGCCGTACGGTGTGCGGATCGGTGGCGAAGCCGGGGAGGAAAACCTGCTCGACCTCTACGCCGACATGGGACGCGCAATGGGGCAATTCAGGGGCTGGCGCGCCGCGTGCTTCGTGGCGAACTCGCGTTTCGTGTATGCCTTCGGGCATTCCCCGGTCATGACCAAACCAGCCAGCAACGCGGCTTTGCCCGGCGCGTTTCTCGTCTACGACTTGTGACCGCGCGGTTCGCTGTTCAGCGTAGTGCGCGGACGGCCACCAAGGCTTCGAGGTACTCCCGCGTCTCCGCGAGCGTCGTCGTCACCATGGTGGCGCCAGCGGCCTTGAGCGCGAGCGTGCTCTCATCTGCCAGGGCCGGCGGGCTCCACCTGCCCATCAGGATCCGAAGATCGGGAAACGCGGCGTGGAGCCGCTTGATCAGATAGCGAGACTTCGACGACGGGCTTGGCGGCAAGTCGACGATACAGATCACCGACACGCCTCGTGTCCTGACCAGCGCGACCAGATCCGACGCCAGCAAGCGCGCGTTGGTCATCTCGATCGCGATCGGCAGGCCGTTGAGCGATTGTGCAAGCATGGCCAGCGCGAGCTCGTCGGCCGCGCCGTTGGCGGCGTAGCCGAGCACTCGGAGCGGCTCGCGCGGGCGCGGCAGCTCCGGTGTCTCGATGGCTTCTATCGAAGCCGGCTGCAGCTGCCGAATCGAGTCGGCGGCGTCGGTCAGTAGTTCTCTCGTCGCGTCGATCACCGCGGCTTCTTCTTCCGTCGACAGCCGGTTCTCTTGTCGATCCCGTTCGGCGTAATTGAGCGCGGGCAGCAGCAGCGCGTCGTAGACCGTTCCCGGCGGTTCGTTCTTGATATGGCGCTCAATCAGATCGGCGGCTTCGCCGGGATCGCGCGCCAGCAGGCGCTGGTAATAGCCGTAGTCTGCGGCGAGTGGCGCCGTGTCGGCCATCAACGTGCCGACGAATGTCAGTCCGGGCACGTGCTTGCCGAGTACCACCAGGCACACGGTAAGTGGAGTGGCCATCAGTAGACCGAGCGGTCCCCACAGCCACGTCCAGAATGCCACCGAGATCAACAGCGCTACCTGCGACACGCCTGCGGCTCCCGCGTACAGCACGGTCTCGAGCCACAGGTTGGTCAACAGCTCGAGCACGATGAACATGCTCATCACCCATAGCGAATCGATCCAACCCGGAAGTGCGGCGAGGCTGACCAGGAGGGGCGCGCCGGCGCCGAGCATCGGACCCAGGTACGGGATGAAGCGAAGTGCCGCGCCGAGGATGCCCCAGACGAGCGGGTACGGGACGCCGAGAAAGTAGAGGCCAAGGCCGGCGACGATGCCGTAGATGGCGTTGACGAGTGATTGCATCAACAGCTGCTTGCTGACGCGTGTGCCGGCCTCGTCGAACGCCTTGGTGGTGAACGTCATGCGTCCGTGTCCGATCAGGCCGATCAGCCGATCGCGCAGATCGCGCCGTTCGAGCAGCATGAAGATCACGAACGCCACGACCAGTCCCGCGGTGCCGAGCGGTCCCATGATCGGACCGAGCCATGTGAATCCGGGAAAGATTGCCGCCGGCGCGATGTCGACCATTACGCGTTGCTGCGGTCGTTTCGTTCTCCCTCCTGCCGGCGCATCGTCCTTGCCGAGATCGGTCTTGATCCCCTCGATCGTCTCTTGCAGCTTCTCCACCGAGCCGCCCTTGCTGGCGCCGCGTACGTCGGCGATCTTCGTGAGGATGTTGACGCGGTAGGTGGGCAGGTCCCTGGCGAGGTTGTCCATCTGCCGCACCAGTCCCCATACGGCGACACCAAGCAGCATGAACACCAGCGTCACTACCACCAGCACGGCGGGGACCCGGCCGAGCCAGCGTTCGAGCCAGGTGACTGGCGGCGCGAGCACAAACGACAGCAGCAGCGCGAGGGCGATCGGTACCAGCACCGCCTGCGCCCAGTACAAGACGACGACCACCAGCACCGTGCCGGCGAACGTGATCCAGGGTTTCAACGAACTCGAGGTGTCATCCATTGATGCCGCTCCAACGACTGTAGGGCGTGCGGGAGTGGGACGGGGGTCCACTATTGAACACGGGGAACCCGTCGACGGTGAGGGAACAGAATTCAAAGGCTTAGGGCGAGTCAGGGAATAACTGTGCCATCTCTGGGCGTCGAGGCGCCCGCCCGGCGAGGCGCGAGAAGCGAGCATACTCGACGTATGCGAGCGTCGAGCAACGACGCCCGGCGGGACGCATCGGCGGCCAGAATGGTGCAGTTATTCCCTGACGGGCCCTTAGATCGCCGCGAGGCGATCGAGGGTACATAGCACTGGTTGCGGAAGTACGCAACTTCTTCAACAGGTCCTGGTCGCCTGTTTCCGATTGAACACGTGCCGGCCCTTGATTCGGCGCAAGCTGCAGGCATGCGCGAACCGGTGATGTTGCGGACGTTCAGGGGCGCGGGCCGGGCGTGGTGGGACGACGACTGCGCGCGGATGGGCGCATCGTTGTCGTATTACACCTTGTTCGCGATCGCGCCGGTCCTATTGGTGGCCACCGCGATTGCGGGCTCGGTCTTCGGTCCCGAGGCGGTACGCGGCGAGATCGTCGCCCAGCTCGATCATCTCGTCGGCCGCGAAGGCGCGCTGGCCGTGCAAAGCCTGCTCGAAGGCGCCTCGCATCGCCGGGCAGGTGTCGTCGCCACGCTGATTGGCGGCATCACATTTCTCATCGCATCAACCGGCGCGTTCCTGGAATTGCAGGTCGCGTTCAACACCATCTGGCGCGTCAAGCCGAGGCCAACCGGGCACCTTTATGCATTCGTGATGGATCGGGTCCGCTCATTTGGCCTGGTCGTAGCGATCGGCTTCCTGCTGCTGGTCTCGCTCGCCGTGACCGCGGCACTCGCCGCTGTCAACGCGTGGCTCTTCAATTTCTCTCCCTCCAACGCGCTGCTGTGGAACATCGTCAACACGCTGGTCTCGATCGTGGTGACGACGGGGCTGTTCGCATTGTTGTTTCGTTTTCTGCCGGACGTGCGGTTGCGGTGGCGCGACGTGACGACGGGCGCGGCGGGGACGGCGGTGTTGTTCACGATTGGCCAGCAGGTGATTGGCTTGTACCTGGGCCAGAGCACGATCGCCTCGAATTACGGCGCCGCGGGGTCGATGATGATCCTGCTGCTATGGGTGTATTACTCGTGCCAGATCCTGCTGTTCGGCGCCGAGTTCACGCGCGTGTGGGCGGCGCGGCACGGCGTGCGGGTGAAGCCGGAGGAGTTTGCGGTGAAGGATCCGGAAGCGGTGCAGCCGAAGTCGGCGCTGACCGCGGTCAAACGATAGCATCAGCTGACGTGCCGTCGGCCCACGGATGCCGCAGCGTCACCAGGAGGCGGCCATCGTCCGCCACCGCGATCCGGTCGAACGCCACTGGCGGGCGCGGCACGTAGCGGCACGCCTGCTCCAGGCGCGCCCGCTGCCCCGCCGGCACGACGCCGCTGCGGTTGCAGGCAACTCTTTCATCAGCACCTTGAGACGGCGCCAGGTCGCTGGAGCGTGGCATCTGCTCGCGGCTCGCATTTCAATCAGCTTCCCGACAGAGCCGTGCTATGGTGGCGCTTCCGGCGCACCACAGATCATGGCGACCTGTCCCCGCTGCAAAGGGCACTTGACCGATACCCATCGGTGCCCGCGAAGCCGCGTCAGCGTCGGCACGGAGATCGCCGGCGTCGGCCTCGCCGGTGGCCTGGTGGGGCTGCTGGTGCTGGCCGCGTTCGATCCGCGCGGGACCGCCGCGGATATGGACGTGCTGGCGTTCGCCTCCGGCGCCCTGATCCTGATCGGATGCCATCGTCTCGTCCGCCGCTGAGCGGCCGCGGCAGCGTTCTTGCTCCGGCCCACGTCGTGCGGGCCAAAGCCACGAAACTGTCTGATTCTCCAACGCGCATGGACCAGATTGTCGCGATGTCTTCCCGCACCGGACCGGTGCACGTTCTCCTTGCCGACGGCGACGCCACGTCGCGCGAGCGCCGAGAAGCGCAGCTGAAGCAAGCGGGCGCGCGGGTGTCGGCGGCGCGCACCGCCTTCGAGGCGATCGTCAAGGCCTCCTGCCACCTGCCGGATGTGATTCTCCTCGACAGCTCGCTGAGCGACATCGGTGCGCTCGAAGCGGGAAGGCTGATCGCGACCTGTCCCGCGACCGCGCACATCCCGGTGGTGCGGATCTCCCCGGGTCGCCCCCTGCCCCGCCGCGTGCTCTCGATTCTCCGCCCGGCCGCGTTGTAACCTCGCGGCGATCGCTTCCCAGACTCGCATCCCTGCAGGTTCACAGGCGACCCGTCTTCCGACTGCTCCAAGCCTTCAGCCGTCCCGGTCCTTGGGGTCCGAGCCACCCTCTTGTGTCGCGGCCCGCTCACAGACTCCCCTGGATTACGCACTGCGGCTCAGCTGGACGTCCTGCGGATGACTTCGATATAGTCCGGCCCGCTTCGCCTGCGACGGGACCGCTGTCGGTTAGGGAGAGACGAATCAATGGGCACAGCACTCCGGGGTCTGGTGGCGGCAGCGGTGATCAGTGTCGCGGCGCCGGCGCCACAGGCTGTAACGGACGCCGACAGTCGCGAGCTTGCGTCGTACCGCCTGTCGATGGCGGTCGTCAATCAGGTCGCGGCGGCCACGCGCGCGATGGTGGCCGAGCTGAAGCGCGATCCGCAGTTTCAGGAAGTGGCGAAGGTGAACGGCGAGATCAAGGCGCTCGAGGCCAAGCCGGAGAGAACCGAGGCGGAGGATGCGCGGCTCGAGACGCTGAGGGCCCGCAAGGAGGAGCTGTCGGACGCGCTCAAGGGACCGTCACTCGGGGAGGCCGATTCACTGACCGAGATGGAGGCGCAGATCCGCAAGGTGGCGCCGCTGATGGCGGGGCTGCGGTCAGCGAACATGAGCCCGCGTGACTACGCCAAGTTCATGCTCGCCTCGCTCCAGGCCGGAATGGTGGCGGGCCTGAAGAAACAGGGGATGCTCAAGGAGATCCCCAGGGACGTCTCCGTCGAGAACGTCCAGTTCATGGAGGCGCACGAGAGGGAGCTGCAGGCGCTGCAGAAGGAACTGTCGGCGCTCGGCGGCGAAGCTCCCTGAGCCGGGCGCGCTTGGCGAATCGGGGCGGCGCTGCTATCATCCAGTGTTCGGACGCCAGTCTGAGCCGCGGCGTCGCACGCCCCGTGTCCCCATCGTCCAGAGGCCCAGGACGTGGCCCTTTCAAGGCCAAAACGCGGGTTCGAATCCCGCTGGGGACGC
>JAYTEJ010000444.1:0-1972 GCA_043735365.1 Acidobacteriota bacterium | reverse complement strand
CGGAGCCCCTATCTGCTGCAGCACGCCGGCAATCCCGTGGACTGGTATCCGTGGGGTGAGGAGGCGTTCGCGCGCGCCCGCGACGGGGACCTGCCCATCTTCCTGTCGATTGGCTATTCGACCTGCCACTGGTGCCACGTGATGGAGCACGAGTCCTTCGAGGACGCGGGGATCGCGGAGCTCCTGAACCGGAACTTCGTCGCCATCAAGGTCGATCGCGAAGAGCGTCCTGACGTCGATCGCGTTTACATGTCCTTCGTCCAGGCCACCACCGGCGCCGGCGGCTGGCCGATGTCGGTCTTTCTCACGCCCGCGCTGAAGCCGTTCTTCGGCGGCACCTACTTTCCCCCGGTGTCGCGCTGGGGCCGCCCCGGGTTCGCGAATCTGCTGGGGGAGCTCTCCCGGGTCTGGCGCGACGAGCGCCCGCGCGTCGAGGGCGCGGCCGCCGAGCTGCTGCAGCGGCTGCGCGGCGTCACCGGCACCGACGGCACCGCCCGCGCCGAGTCGGAGGTCGCTCCGGCGGCGGCGCTCGACGTCGCCGTCGGCCAGTTCGAGGCCGCCTTCGACGCGCGCCGCGGCGGGTTTGGCGACGCGCCGAAGTTCCCGCGCCCCTCCGAGCTGCTGTTCCTGCTTCGCGAGCATGCCCGCCGCACCGCTGCCGGCGGCGACGGCGGCGTGCCGCTCCGCATGGCCGTGGAGACGCTGCGGGCGATGGCACTCGGGGGCATGCGCGACCATGTCGGCGGCGGCTTTCACCGCTACTCGGTGGACGGCGACTGGCGCGTGCCGCACTTCGAGAAGATGCTCTACGACCAGGCCCAGCTGGTGCTCGCCTGTCTCGAGGCCGCCCAGGCGACCGGCGAATCCTTCTATGCCGCTGTTGCCGAAGACACGCTGGATTACGTCCGGCGCGATATGACCGACGCGAGCGGCGGCTTCTACTCGGCCGAAGACGCCGACAGCGTCCCGCCCGAACTGGCGGCCGCTCCAGCGCCGCGCAAGTCGGAAGGTGCGTTCTACATCTGGTCGGACGAGGAGATCGGCCGTCTGCTCGGCGCCGACGCCGAGGTGGCGCGGCTGCGCTTCGGCATCCGGCCGGAAGGCAACGCGCCGCAGGACCCGCAAGGGGAGTTCACCGGCAGGAACCTGCTCTACACCGCCGCGAGCATCGAGGCGGTCGCGGCCGGAACCGGCCGCACCTCCGAGGCCGTCGTCGACGCGCTCGGCCGCATCCGCGGCCTGCTGTTCGCGCACCGCAACACTCGTCCGCGTCCGCATCTCGACGACAAGATCCTCACCGCCTGGAACGGGCTGATGATTGCCGCCTTCGCGCGGGCCGCGCGCGTGCTGGTCGATCGTCCCTCGGCGCCGGAGTTTCTTGCGACCGCCACCGGCGCGGCGCGGTTCATCAAGTCCACGCTGTGGGTCGACGGGCGACTGCTGCGGCGGTATCGCGACGGCGACGCGGCCATTGACGCCTACGCCGAGGATTACGCCTATCTGATCTGGGGCCTGCTCGAACTCTTCCAGGCCGGCGGCGGTGCGGAATGGCTCGAGTGGGCCGTCGAGCTCCAGGCCGTCCAGGACGGGAAATTCTGGGATCCCGTGGAAGCCGGGTGGTTCAGCACCACGGGGGAGGACCCCACGGTGCTGCTGCGGCTGAAGGAGGACTACGACGGCGCCGAGCCCGCGGCCAGTTCGGTGGCTGCACTCAACACCCTGAGCCTCGCATACCTGACCGGGGATGCCGGCGCCCGCGAACACGCGAAGCGCACCCTCGGCCGCTATGGCCCCAGAGTGGGAGCCGCCGGGCGCTCGGTCCCGATGCTGCTCTGCGCCCTGAGCGGCTGGCATGCCGGCTATAGCCAGATCGTCCTCTCCGGCGCCGAGGATGCCGCGCAGCCGCTGCGGCGCGAAATTGCCGGCCGCTATCTCCCCTTTGCCCTGGTGGTGCCCGTCGTCCCCGGGCCGG
>JAYTEJ010000443.1:0-5857 GCA_043735365.1 Acidobacteriota bacterium | reverse complement strand
ACCACGGCGGCGTCCTTGTCGCTGCGGCGCAGCACCTTGGAGCCGCCGATTGGGAAGGTCTCGTCAGGCCCGTAGATCACCGGGGTCTTGGGCCGCGAGGTGCGCATGTAGGCCATGCCCTGGTGCTTCGTCATCTCGACCACCAGCCGCTCGGTGCTCATGGCATCGCAGGGATAGAGCACCACGCAGTCGGGGACGCTGCGCATCATCGCCAGGTCTTCCAGCGCCATCTGCGACGGGCCGTCTTCGCCAATCGAGACGCCGCAGTGCGACCCGGAGAACTTGACGTTGGAGAACGAGACGCCGCCCATGCGGACGAAGTCGCTGGCGCGCGACAGGAAGCAGGCGAACGTCGAGGGGAACGGGATGGCGCCGCGCGCCGCCAGCCCCATCGCCGCCCCGACCATCACCTGCTCGGCGATGAAGTTCTCGTAGAAGCGATCGGCGGCAACCTTCTCGAACTTGTCGCTGAAGGTCGAGTTCTTGACGTCGGCGTCGAGGGCGACCACCCGGGTGTCGACCTTGCCGACGGCGGCGAGGCCGGCGCCCCACGCCTCGCGCGTGGCGATGGTCTCGCCGAGCTTGTGGCCCGGGGCCGGCATCGCCGAATAATCCGGCCGCGGCGCCGGGCGGCTCTTGGAGCGCGGCCCCTGGATCGCCGGCTTCGGCTGCTCTCCCTGCATCTGCTTCTGCAGCTCGGCGATCGCCTGGTCGGCTTCCTCGCCCTTCTTGAGGGCCTTGCCGTGCCAGCCGGGCTTGCCTTCGATCTCCGCCAGGCCCTTGCCCTTGAGCGTCCGCGCCAGCAGCATGGTCGGCCGGCCCTTGGTGGCCCGGGCCTCGGCAAACGCCTGCTGCAGCGCCGCGACGTCGTGGCCGTCGACCACAATCGCGTGCCACCCGAAGGCGTCCCAGCGCTTCGCGATCTCGTCCATCTGGTGCCCGAACTGCGTCGCCTGGCTCTGCCCGAGACCGTTGACGTCGATGATGCCGCAGAGGTTGTCGAGCTTGAAGTGGAGCGCGACGTCCGCCGCCTCCCAGACCGAGCCCTCGGCCATCTCGCCGTCGCCGCAGAGAACGTAGGTCCGGTAGTCGGAGCCGATCCGCCGCGCGTTCAGCGCCGTGCCGATGGCCGCGCAGATGCCCTGGCCGAGCGACCCGGTGGCGACGTCCACGAACGACAGCCGCGGCGTCGGATGTCCCTCGAGGTCGGACCCGATGGTCCGCAGCTTCAGCAGCTCTTCGCGCGGGAACAGCCCGACCTCGGCCCATGCCGAATACAGGATCGGCGCCGCATGCCCCTTCGAGAGCACGAAGCGGTCGTTGTCCGGATTCTGCGGATCCTTGGGGTCGAACCGCATCTCGTCGAAGAACAGCGTGGCGACGATCTCGGCGGCCGAGAGGCAGGTGGTTGGATGGCCGGTGCCCGCCTCGCTGGTGGAGCGCACCGAGTCGATGCGAAGCTGGGTGGCGACGTTCTTGAGGGCGGAAACAGCTGTGGTCATGGTCTCGTCCGGGCAGTGATCGATTTCAGAATCCGGCAGTGTATCACCGGAGCCCCGCGGCACGCACCGCCAGCAGGTAGCCGGCGGCAAGCGGGCCCTGGGCCGCCGCCAGCGGCGCCATCGCGGCCAGGGTGCGGTCCGCCAGCACGGAGAACTCATTGTCGCCGGAAGCCGCGGCAAGGCGTCGGAGAGTGTGCGACATCTCGCAGTTGGGAATGAAGGGCTTGAGCCGCTGCCGCAGCAGGCCGACGTCCCCTTCGGGCTCACCGGCGCGGTCGAAGAAGCCCCCTCCGGCTTCATCCCACATCGTCCGCACGGCGTAGCGGGCGAGCTCCTCGGCCATCATCTCGTAGACCACGTTCGACGTGGTCTCGAAGGCGTCGAGGTTCGCGGCCATCATCGCCGCCTGGTCGCCAAACAGGCCGCGGACGCGCCCGGCGCCGGCCGCATGGGCGACGCCCTGCCCGGGCTTGTAGCAGGCCAGCAGGACCCGCTCGAGCGACTTGAGCGCGAAGTCGCGGAGCCCCTCGTCGCCGAACACGGCGGCGGCATGGAGCGCCGCGGAGGCCATCTGGGCGTTGCCGTCGGCGTACAGCACCCGCCGGACCGCCGGCGGGGTCAGCGCGGCGCGCGCCGCGGCGTCCGCGGCGTAGTAAGGGTCGGCGGCGCACTGCGATCCGGCCCAGCCACCGTCCACGGGATCGGCCAGCCACGTCTGGATGTAGCGAAGCACGTCGGCGGCGCGCTCGGTGAAGCGGGTGAGCCCGTAGGCGGCGCCGGCGTCCAGATACAGCCGCAGCAGCGCGGCGTTGGTCTCGAGCAGCTTCTCGGTGTGCGGCTCATCCCAGCGCCGGTCCGCGGCGTAGCGGAAGAAGCCGCCATCGACGCCGTCGTAGAGCCCGCCCCATCCCATGGCGTCGAGGCTGGCCTCGACCATTTCGCGGTAGGACGGCGCGGCGTCGGTTGAGAGGTCGAGCGCGAGCCGGAGCGGCGCCACCAGCGGGAATTTCGGCTCGACGCCGAAGCCGGCATGGTCCGGGTCGAACGTGGCGAACGCCAGGTCGTGCAGTTCGGTGTCGGCCGGTGCCGGCCCGGGGGCAGAGGGCTGGGGCTCGGCGATGTCTGCAACCCGGCGTTCGCCGTTGGCGGCGTAGGCTTCGCCGACCTGATCGAGCACCGTACGCATGCGCTCGGGGGCCACGAAGGTGCCGCCGCCGAGTATCTCCCCCGCCGGCGTCAGGAAGGCGGTCGTGGGCCAGCCGCCAAGGGTGTAGCGCTCGCTGAGGTCGGGCCGGTCGTCGACATCGACGCGAATGGGAACGAAGCGGCGGTTGATGGCCGTGGCCACCAGCGGATCCGCGTAGGTGGTGTCATCCATCCGCCGGCAGGATCCGCACCAGCTGGCGGCCAGGCTGAGCAGGATCGGCTTCCCTTCCTCGCGTGCGCGGCCGAAGGCGGCGGCGCCCCACGGGAGCCAGTCCACGGCGCTGGAGAGGACGTTGAAACCGGGCATGGTGAACCCCGCGATTATAATGAGAGCTGATGTTCGTGCTGCGGTACGCCGGCCTCGTCGCGCTGACCATCTGGGTCGGCGGCCTGATCGCGCTTGGCGGCGTCGCCGCGCCGGCGATTTTCGACGTCCTCGGCGGCAGCCATGTCGCCGGCGACCGGATGCTTGCCGGGGCCATCTTCGGCGAAACCCTGCGCCGCTTCCATCTCCTCGGCTACGGCTGTGCCGGGGTCCTGATTGCCAGTCTGATGGCGCGAGGCGTGCTCGGCCCGCGGCCGCTCCGCTTCGCCGGCCGCTTCGCCGTGGCCGGCGCGATGGGGCTGGCGATGCTGGCGTCGGGGCTGATCGTATCGCCGCGCATCGCGCGGCTGCAGGCAGCCATCGGCGCCGCCCCCTCCAGCCTGCCGCCCGGCGATCTCCGGCGCGTGACCTTCGGGCGCCTGCACGCCGCCTCGACAGGGCTGCTGTTCGTGCCCGTCTTCGGGGGGCTGCTCCTCCTCTATCGCGAAATGAAGCACTGACGTGCATGCTGTGACCGCCCGCATCCGCGCGGGCATGGAGACGGAGACGGGCGGCGGCGCCGGGGACCTGCTCGAACAGGTGGTGGCGGCGCTCAAAGAGGCCCGGCCCGACTACAGCTGGGTCGGCATCTACCTGCTCGACGGCGAGGTGGTGCTCGGTCCGTATCGCGGCAAGCCCTCGCCGCACACCCGCATCCCGCTCGGCAGCGGCATCTGTGGCGCCGCGGCGACGGCCAAAGCGACCATCATCGTGGACGACGTCAATGCCGATCCGCGCTACCTGGCGTGCAGCATCGAGACCCGATCCGAGATCGTCGTGCCGATCATGCACGGCGAGCGCGTCCTCGGCGAGATCGACATCGACAGCGATCGGCCCGCGGCCTTCGGCCCCGGCGACCGCGAGCTGCTGGAGTCGGTGGCGGCGCTGATCGCGCCGCGGCTCCCCGGCGCAAGCCCGATCAACGGCTGAGATCACCATGTCCCACGTGATTACCCTCATCCCGGGCGACGGTATCGGGCCTGAAGTCGCCGCCGCGGTGGTCCGGATCTTCAAAGCGGCGGCGCTTGACGTCGACTGGGATCGCCACGACGCCGGGGTAACGGCGTTCAAGCGCTACAACCAGTCGCTGCCGGTCTCGCTGCTCGACTCCATCCGCCGCAACAAGGTGGCGCTCAAGGGGCCGGTGACGACGCCGATCGCGGAAGGGTTCACCAGCGTCAACGTCGGGCTGCGGAAGGCGCTGGACCTCTACGCCAACCTCAGGCCGGTGCGGAACCTGCCCGGCGTCTCCAGCCGCTTCTCGGACGTCGACATCATCATCGTCCGCGAGAACACCGAGGATCTCTACGCGGGGCTGGAGCACGAGATCATTCCGGGCGTGGTCGAGAGCCTGAAGATCATCACCGAGAAGGCCTCGACGCGGATCGCGCGGTTCGCGTTCGAGTTGGCGCGCAGCTACGGGCGGCGGACGGTGACGGCAATCCACAAGGCCAACATCATGAAGCTCAGCGACGGGCTCTTTCTCGAGAGCACGAGAAACGTGTCGCGGGAGTTCATCGACATCGCCTACGACGAGCGGATTGTGGACGCGGCCTGCATGCAGCTGGTGATGCGGCCGGAGAAGTTCGACGTGCTCGTGCTGCCCAACCTGTACGGCGACATCGTCTCGGATCTGTGCGCCGGCCTGGTGGGCGGGCTCGGCGTCGTGCCGGGCGCCAACCTCGGCGTCGAGACGGCGGTGTTCGAGGCGGTGCACGGCAGCGCCCCGGATATCGCCGATAAGAACCTCGCCAACCCGACGGCGCTGCTGCTCTCGGGGCTGATGATGCTGGACCACATCGGTGAACGCGAGCGTGCCGGACGGATCCGCGCCGCGCTGACGCGGGTGCTGGAGGCGGGGGGGGTGCGGACGCTCGATCTCGGCGGCAGCGCCTCGACGACCGAGTTCACCGACGCGGTGTGCCGGGAGATCGAGCGCTGAGCGCCGGACGCCGCCGGCGCGCGTTCGCCGCCGACTCTGATATAGTCCGGCCGTGATGCTCGACGACATCACCCAGGCCGTTCTCGCACGCGAGGAGGTGGCGCGCTACCTGCGCGGCGGGCCTGGGCAGACGGAGCTCGAAGCGAGGGAGCGGATCCACGCCTACCTCGACGAGCTGCGGACCACCCAGCGGTATCCCATCTACCGCGCGCTGAAGCACCCGCTCTACCCCATCCTGCGGAAGATCGAACGCATCTACGAACACGTCGATATCGCCCAGCAGGCCACCGCGGCGGGGCGGGTCATCTACATCTCCAACCACAAGAGCCACCTGGACTACCTGGTCGAGCCGCTGGCGCTCGACGACAGCGACATCCGCCCGCCGGTGATTGCCGCGGGCATCAACCTCTTCGGCGGCCCGCTCGGCCTGATCCACAGGCACGTGACCGGCGCGATCCCGATCCGGCGCAATACCAAGGACCCGGCCTACCTGGTGACGCTCAAGGCCTACGTTGCCGAGCTGCTGCAGCGCCACGACCTGCTCTTCTATTTCGAGGGGGGACGCAGCTATTCGGGGGAGATCAAGACGCCCAAGACCGGGCTGCTGCACGCCACGATGCAGGCGGACGCCGGCGCGGTGATCGTGCCGATGGCGGTCGCCTACGACGTCGTGCTGGAGGACCACATCCTGGCGCACCAGGCGGGGAAGGGCCGCGGGCGCCCGTTTGCGCGTGAGGTTGCCGAGATGGTGCGCTACGCCGTCGGCTATCAGTCGCGCGCCTTCGTCACCTTCGGCGAGGCGATCTCCCTGGAGGGCTTCGACCCGGAGGCGCGCCGCGACGT
>JAYTEJ010000442.1:0-1949 GCA_043735365.1 Acidobacteriota bacterium | reverse complement strand
GAAGAAGTAGCCGTTGCGGGCCGCCGTCGAGACCATCTTGCGCGGACGGCCGGCAACCACGCCGTCGATGAGGACCGGCGTCTGCGCCGAGTCCCAGTCATGGGTGTCGTGCGGAGAGGTCTGGTAATACCACGCCATCTTGCCGGTCTCGATGTCCACGGCGACGAGGGAGCAGGTGAAGAGGTTGTCCCCCTTGCGGGCAACGCCGGTGTAGCCCGGGGTCGGGTTGCCGGTGCCGAAGATATAGAGCTTGGTCTCGGCGTCGTAGACGCCGGGGATCCAGACCTGTCCGCCGCCATGCCGCGCCGCCTCGAGACTCGGCCAGGTGTCGAGGCCGGGGTCTCCCGGCTTCATCGGCACGGTATAGAACTTCCACTGCAGCTTGCCGGTCTCCGGATCGAACGACTGCAGGAAGCCGGGCGCATCGAGGTCGTTGCCGGTGCCCGCCAGCACATGGTTGCCGATCACCATCGGCGCCATCGTCGAAAAGTACTGCTGATCGAAGTCCGCGATCTCGACGTGCCAGCGCTCCTTGCCGGTGCGGGCATCGAGCGACACCAGGTAGTTATCGGGCGTCTCGAAGTAGAGGTAGTTGTTCCACATCCCCATGCCGCGGCTGCCGATGTGGGTGCCGCCCTTGGTCTTCCAGAAGTAGTGCCAGAGCTCGCGGCCGTCGCGGGCGTCGATCGCCCAGGCGTTGTCCGGGGCGGAAATGTAGAGGATGCCGTTCACCTGGAGGATGGCCCCCTTGATGTTGGCGTTGCCGGCGGCAGCGAACTCTCCGGTGCCTTCACCGCCGACGATGACCGGCGCGGCCGCGCCGCCGCCGCCGCGGCCGCCGCCGAACCCCGGCCCCGGCATTCCGGCGTTGAGCTTCGACACCCATCCCAGGGTGAGGTTCTTGACATTGGACTGATTGAGCTGGGTGAGGGTGCTGTAGCGGCGTCCGGTGTAGTCCCCCGAGTAGGTCGGCCACGACTCGGCCAGCGGCTTGAGCATCGACGCGGGATCGAGACCGCCGGCGGGCGCCGCCGCGGCTGCCGGCGCCGGCGCCCGTCCGCCGCCCTGGGGCTGCCGTGGCTGCGGGCTCTGTGCCTGGCCCGCGACGAGGATCGGAAGGCCCGCGAGGGCGGTCGTGAGGAGCAGTGTTTTGAGTGTCATTTCAGCGTCACCAGGTAAGCCGTCACGTCGTGGATGTCCTTGTCGGTATACCCGGTGAGCAGCTGCCGGTGCCCCTCGAGCGGATCGTGAATCTCGACCTTCGGCACCGCGCCGTCGCGGCGGATGGACCGTCCCGGCCCGTCAGGCTGGCCGACGACGACGAGGAAGTCGTCGATGCGCTCGAGCGGCCCTTCGATCTTCTGGCCGGACGGCAGCGTCACAGTGACCGTCACTTGCCGTGCCGATCCGGCCCCGCCGCGCCCGCCACGTCCGCCGCCGCCCGACACCCAGGTGGTCTGCAGCAGCATCGGATCGGAATACTTCGAGGCGACCCCCGCCAGGTCCGCGGTCGGCGAGTGGCAGGAGCTGCACTTGGCGGCGAAGTAGGTCTTGCCGGCGGCGGGATCGCCGACGACGATGTTGAGGACGACCGGCTCCGAGCCGGGCGGCGGGTTGCCCTGGCCGCGCATGGTGGCGGCGACGCTGTGGATGTATTCCGCCACCGCGCGCACGTCGTCGTCCGGGATACCGGGGAACGGCGGCATCACCGGCATGCCGGGGTTCTGCCGGCCGCCGTGGACGACGGGGAGAATCAGTTCCCCTTTTTGATCGTTGAGGATCAGCTGCGAGCGGAGGAGATTGACGCCGCCCATGTCGCCGCCGCGGAGGTCGGAGCCGTGGCAGATGCGGCAGTTGACGCCGTAGATCGCCTGGCCGCGGGCAATCAGCACGGGGTCACCCGGCGGCCGCTGCTGCGCGGGGAAGGTGGCCGGGTTGCCGCGGCCGCG
>JAYTEJ010000441.1:0-1567 GCA_043735365.1 Acidobacteriota bacterium | reverse complement strand
GGGTGCACGTCGAGCACCTGATGATCGACGACGAGGAAGGGACGACCAAAGGGGCCGAGAAGATGTCGAAGTCCCTCGGCAACGTCTACAACCTCAACGACATCGTCCAGCATGGCTTCCGGCCGTCGGCGCTCCGCTACCTCTACCTCGGGGTCCACTACCGCAAGCAGCTGAAGTTCTCCTGGACGGCAATGGCGCAGGCGGAAGAGTCGCTGAAGCGGCTGACCGACCTGCTGGCGCGGCTCTCCTCGCTGCGGCCCGGCGGCGCGCACCCGGAGATCGCCGCGGCGCTAGACGCCGCCAGGCGCGCCTTCGGCGAGCACATCCTTCACGACATCAATACCGCGGCCGCCATCGGCGTGATCTTCGAGCTGGTGCGTTTGCTGAATTCGGCAATCGACGCCGGGGGGCTCACCGAGGGGGACGCGCCCGCGGTGCGGGAGGCGTTCGGGGGCTTCGATCGCGTCCTTGGCGTGCTCGAGCTGCGCCGTGCCGAGGACGCCCGTCCGCCGGTGCCGGTCGAGGAAATCGAGTCGCTCATCGCCGCCCGGCGCGCGGCGCGTCAGGCCCGCAACTTCTCCGAGGCCGACCGCATCCGCCAGGACCTCCTCGCCCGCGGCATCGTCCTCGAGGACACCGGCACCACGACCAGGTGGAAGCAAGGCTAGCGGCGGAGTGTAGACAGGCAGGGCGATCAGGTGAACGGACCAGAGATCAGGACGGCGCTGCCCGGGCCGAAGGCGAAGGCGCTGATCGAGCGCGACCGAAAGTACGTCTCGTCCTCCTATACGCGGGATTATCCCTTCGTCATCGCCCGCGGTGAGGGGGCGATCGTCGAGGACGTCGATGGCAACCGCTTCCTCGACTGCGCCGCCGGGATTGCGGTCAACTCCACCGGCGTCTCGCATCCGGATGTCGTCGCCGCGATCGTCTCCCAGGCGCAGAAGTTCCTGCACATGTCGGGCACCGACTTCTACTACGAGCCGCAGGTGCGGCTGGCCGAGGAGCTGGCGTCGCTCGTGCCGATCGACGGAGCGGTCCGGACCTTCTTCGCCAACTCCGGCACCGAGACCACCGAGGCCGCGATCAAGCTCGCCAGGTATCACACCAAACGGCAGGGCATCATCGCCTTCATGGGGGCGTTTCATGGACGCTCGATGGGGGCGCTGTCGCTGACCGCGAGCAAGGCGATTCAGCGCCGCGGCTTCGCCCCCTTCCTCCCGGGCGTGTTTCACGCACCCTATCCGGACACCTACCGCTTCAAGGGCAGCGCCGACGCCTGCGCCGAGCAGTCGCTCTCCTTCATCCGCGACCAGCTGCTGGTCCACCTCATCTCTCCCGACGAGGTCTCGGCCATCGTCGTCGAGCCGATTCAGGGAGAGGGGGGATATCTCGTGCCGCCGGCGGCGTTCCTGCAGGGGCTGCGCGAATTGGCGACCGAGCACGGCATGCTGCTGGTGGCCGACGAGGTGCAGTCGGGCATGGGCCGCACCGGACGGATGTTCGCCTGCGAGCATTTCGGCCTCAAGGCCGACATCGTCAACATCGCCAAGGGCATCGCCTCGGG
>JAYTEJ010000440.1:0-2441 GCA_043735365.1 Acidobacteriota bacterium | reverse complement strand
CACTACGACTACATGAACGAGACGCTGCGCGACCTGGCCTACGTTCACGATCTGGTCGGCTGGTACGTGATCAAGGTGAGCGACCCGAGCCAGTCGGAGGTGCTCGCCGGCAAGCTCGACGCGATGTTCGCGAACTCGCCGACCGAGACCAAGACCGCCACGGAGAAGGCTTTCGTCGCCGGCTTCGCCAAGCAGATCGGCGACATCGGGCAGATCATGGTGTGGATCGCCTCGGCCGTGCTGTTCACCATCCTGCTGGTCTCGGCCAACACCATGGCGCAGGCGATCCGCGAGCGCACCAACGAGCTCGCCGTGCTCAAGACCCTCGGCTTCAGCGATGCCCGCATTCTTGCGCTGGTGCTCGCCGAGTCGTGCCTGGTGGCGTGCCTTGGCGGCATTGCCGGCCTCGGGCTCTCCTGGGTGGTGATTTCCTACGCCGGCGATCCCACCCACGGGATGATCCCGCCGCTCTACCTCCCGACGCCGGACATCCTCATCGGCGTGGCCATCATCCTGACGCTCGGGCTGGCCACCGGGATCATCCCGGCGCTGCAGGCGAGCCGCCTCAAGATCGTCGACGCACTGCGGAGAGGTTGACATGATTTCCGAGATCATCGCCGTCACAAGCGTCAACCTGCGCTCGATCGGACAGCGCCTGGGGTCCTCCGCGGTCGCCATCTTCGGCATCGTCGGCGTCGTCGTCGTCCTGGTCGGCGTGCTGTCGATCGCGGAAGGGTTCCGGAGCGCGATGCAGGCGACCGGCGACGAAAACACGGTGATGGTGATGCGGTCCGGGGCCGACAGCGAGATGACCAGCGGCCTCAGCGGCGAGCAGGCCCGGCTGGTCCAGGAGAAGCCGGGAATCGCCCGCGACGGCTCGGGCCCGGTGGCCTCGGCGGAACTGCTGGTGATCGTCAACCACCCGCTGCGGCGCAGCCTGACCGACGCCAACGTGCCGCTGCGCGGCGTCGAGCCGGGGGCCTTCCGCGTCCATCCCAACGTCCACATCACCGAGGGACGCGCGTTCGAACCGGGCCGCAACGAGGTCATTGCCGGCCGATCCGCGCGCGGCCAGTTCGTCGGCCTGGACGTCGGATCGAGCGTCAAGTGGGGGGAGAACACCTGGCAGGTGGTCGGCATCTTCGAGGCCGGCGGGTCGGCCGCGGAGTCGGAGCTGTGGTGCGATGCCAGGGTGCTGCAGGCCGCCTACCGGCGCGGCAACAGCTACCAGTCGGTCTACGCCAGGCTGGCGTCGCATGATGCGTTCACGACGCTCAAGGACGCGTTGACGACCGACCCGAGGCTGCAGGTGATGATGATTCGCGAGCCGGAGTATTACGCGCGGCAGTCGCAGACCCTGCAGACGGTGATCCGCACGGTGGGGTTCGGCATCGCCGGGCTGATGGGGATCGGCGCGATCTTCGGGGCGATCAACACCATGTATAACGCCGTCGCCAGCCGCGGCCGCGAGATCGCGACCCTACGGGCGCTCGGTTTCGGCAGCATCCCGGTGGTCATTTCGGTGCTCGCGGAGGCCGTGGTGCTCAGCCTGATCGGCGGCGTCATCGGCGGGGTGCTGGCGTGGGCGGCGTTCGACGGCTACCAGACGTCGACGATGAATTTCCAGTCCTTCAGCCAGGTGGCGTTCGCCTTCACGGTGACCCCGGCGCTGCTGGCCCGCGGCCTGATCTACGCCGTCATCATGGGGGTACTCGGAGGACTGCTCCCGGCCCTGCGCGCCGCCCGTCTGCCGATCACCACCGCCCTGCGTCAGCTGTAAGCCCGTTAGGCCCCGCTCCGGGGCCCCGCCTTTGCCGTCAACGGTCTACGCCCCGGGTGAGCCGTCGCTGGCTCGTAGTAATTTCTGACGAGCGCGACAAGGAAGCCGACACGCAAATCTCCCCTCCCGGGCGGCGATTCAGCTCCTGCATGCGGCCGCGCGCCGCAAACTACACGCGGCGAATAATTTAGCCAGGCCATGGCTCTTCCCGGTACTGCCGCTGCCGGGCGGGAACGGCAGGAATGACAGTTGCTAAGCCACTTATACCGGGTAAGACCAACCGATCCCCTCGATGGAGGTATCCATGCGTATCGAGCAGATGCTGCAGAGGATTCAAGGCGAGTTCGTCGAAATGCCAGGGTTACGGCTCACGGAGCCACAGGCCCGGCGGCTCTGGGGACTCGAGCAGGAAGTGTGCGGCGGTCTTCTGCAGGCATTAGTCGACGCTGGATTCCTGCTGCAGACACGGGACGGCGCCTACGTCCGGAATGAAGGATCTCCCGCTGAAGGCGAGCCGCACTCCCGGCGGCCCTTCGCGGCCGCCTCGTAGCCTTTCGCGTCCCTCCGTTGCCGGCACGCTGGCTTTTTCCTCGCCAGCAGAGACGCCGGCGCGCATCCCCGCTCCCGGGCGACGGCGCCCGCGGCCACGGTCTGTCGAGGA
>JAYTEJ010000439.1:0-1661 GCA_043735365.1 Acidobacteriota bacterium | reverse complement strand
CTGCCAACTCGTCCGGGTGACCCGGACGAACAGGAGACCCATGACCCGATCACACCGGCAGGCCACGGCACTGACCGCTATCATTCTTACCTCTCTCCTCGCCGGCTGCGGCGGCCAGGGATCTTCGCCAACCGCTCCGTCATCAGGCGCCGGATCGGCAGCTTCCAGCAGCGTTGTCATCAGCGGCACCTTGCGCGCGGGCTCGTCGCAGCTGTCCGACAGCACCGGGGCGTCGCTCGCGGGCATCACGGTCACCGTCGTCGGTACCTCGATCACTGCCACGGTTGACGGCGCCAACCATTTCACGCTCGAGAACGTCCCGGCCGGCGACGTTCAGCTGCGATTCAGCGGCGCGGGCGTCGAGAGCACCGTGACCCTGGCGCAGCTGCAGTCCGCCCAGACGGTCACCGTCATCGTGAATGTCACCGGCGGCACCGTGGCGATCGAGGCCGAGCAGCGCAGCGGCGCGGCGGCGCAGGAACTGGAAGGACGCGTCGAATCACTGCCGCCAACGACCGCGGCCGGCGCCCTGAAAGTGGCCGGGCGGACGGTCGTCACCAATGCCTCCACCCGCTTCGTGCAGGGCAGCGCGGCCAAGGCCTTCGGCGACCTGCAGATCGGCATGCGCGTGCACGTCAAGGGGGTCGCCTCGGGCGGCGACCTGCTGGCCACGGAAATCGGCATCCAGAACACCAACACCTGGGTGCCCGTCGAGGTCAACGGCGTCATCGACTCGCTGGTCAGCGGCACCGTGTTTCAGTTCAAGGTCGGCAGCCGGCTGATCAAGGGGGACGACCTCACCGAGTGGTTCGGCTCGGGCTCGTCGCTGGCGCTGCTCGTCAATGGCTCACGCGTCGAAGTGAAAGGGCAGCAGCGCGACGGCTACATCTACGCGGAGCGCATCCACATCAATTCGACGGGCACGGGAACGGACGACGGCCAGGACAACAAGGACGGCAAGGACAATAAGGACGGCAAGGACGACACGGGTAACGATCAAGACAGCTCGGCATCGGTGGCGGGCAAGCTGACCGCGGTCGGCGGCGCCAAGCCGGCCCTCACCCTCATGGTCGGGGGCACCACGGTCACGACCACCGCCGCCACGACCGTCAAGCGGCGCGGCGATGTCCAGACGCTCGATCAGCTGAAGATCGGCCAGACGCTCCACGTCGTCGGCACCCGGCAGTCCGGCGGCGGACTCACCGCCCGGCTCATCGAGATCGACGACGATGAAGCCGGCGGCGAGTTCGAGATCGAGGGGTCGGCGGGCGGCGTCAAGGGGACGTGCCCGGCGGTCACCTTCGGTGTCAACGGCTTCGACGTCGCGACCGATGGCACGACGACATACGAGGGGGGCACCTGTGCGTCGCTGCGCAGCGGCGACAAGGTCAAGGTGACGGGCACGAAGCAGTCGAGCGGCGTCGTGCTCGCGGCGCGCGTCCGCCGGCAGTAGTCAGCGTCTCGCGGACGTCTCCCCGCCCGCCGGGGGGGCGTCCCTCATCCCCCGGCCATCGCCCCGACGACGAGAAACGGCTCGTCGCCGGCCGCCACCGCTTCCGGCAGCGGCGTGTCGGGCGACTGGTGCGACAGATCCAGCTCGCAGGCAAAGAACCTGACGAACGCGCGCCGCTCGAGCGTGACGTGATCGCGAATCGTCCCGC
>JAYTEJ010000438.1:0-2835 GCA_043735365.1 Acidobacteriota bacterium | reverse complement strand
TGACTGCTCAGGCTGAAGCTTGGCGGCGCCCGGGGGACGCGGCGCCCTCACGCCGTTTTCAGCAGACAGCGCAGCACCTCCGCCACGCTCCACGCCTGCGCGACGCAGCCGCGCGGGATATAGGGCCCCTCGGCGTCGAAGATCTCGCTGATCGAGCCGACGCAGGCATCCCCCAGATGTCCATCGAAGTCGTGGAGCGTGGCGGAGGTGCTGCGCTGTCTGCTGAAAACGGCGTGAGGGCGCCGCGTCCCCCGGGCGCCGCCAAGCTTCAGCCTGAGCAGTCACGAGCCGAACAAGGCGTTTGCTCGGAGCGGCGTCCCGCACGATGATGCGGGCGCCGCGCCCCGGCGCGGTTCATTCGCAACGTTGGGCGCACACTCGAGTTGACCGAGGAGACAATGAGCCGGCGGCCATTGTCTAACCGATAGGTCTGCTGTTGGCCATCGTCGGACTGGTCCGCGTCGTGCGATGGATCGCTGCCTGACCGCCGGCGTAGTATCGGAGGCATCGTGAGCCGCGCGCTTCCGAACGCGGTGGCGTCACCGACGGGCCGTTCTCAACCGGGCGTTCGGGTATCCTGTACGGGTGAGTCCGACGGTCCTGCGTGTCGGGGGCTTCCGCTTCTACTTCTTCTCGCGTGAGGAGCGGCGGGCGCATGTCCATCTCCAGAACGCCGACGGCGAGGCGAAGTTCTGGATCGACCCTACGGTGGAACTGCACGCGAACTACGGGCTGAAGCCGAAGCAGATTGTTGAAGCCGAGAGGTTGGTCAAGGAGTACGTGCATGAAATCCGCAGCGCCTGGGCGAAGCACTTCCCGGGTTGAGGTCACCAACGTTTCCATCCACGGTTTCTGGATTCTGATCGGCCAGGAGGAGGTGTTCGCTCCGTTCACGGAGTTTCCGTGGTTCAAGGACGCGTCCATCGCGGAGATCACCCACGTCGAATTGCCGAATCCGCATCACCTGCACTGGCCCGACCTCGACATCGACCTGGCGGTCGATTCGCTGGTCCATCCAGAGCGTTATCCCTTGGTTAGTCAGGCGCAGGCTGGCAGGCCTTTACAACCGGTCAAGGCGCGGGAGAGGCCTAGCAGGAAACGCGGCCAAGGCGTAATTCGCGGCTGAAACGCGGGTCAGTTGCCGGACTTGGCAGACTCGCGAAGTCCTGAGATCACGCCGGCGGGGAGTGATTCGAATTGCCGAGAATTCTGGCGCTTGGTGTGGCCCCCCTTCCCCGATGAGTCCGCCCACCCCAGGGCGCCGTGGTCGAGAAGCATACCGAGTTCTATCTTGACTCTAGCGGACGAGTTCATGCACGTGCCTCTTTCGGACCCGCGCCTGAGTCGATCCGCGAGCAATTCGAACGCCTGGCCGATGGTCACATGGAGTGGCAACCCCAGGAGCCATTTCCATTGTCGGGACGGCAAGAACTTGAGCGTCTGATCGCGGAAGTCGCTGCGATGGACGCGCAGCGCCCAACGACGTGATGGGAATACGTCGGCGGCTGGCGCGCATGAGCCGCCGGAGCTGCAAGGCAAGACGTCAGCCGAACGGCACAGCCGATGAGGGGACATGGTTGCGAGAACCGCAGGAGTAGTGTTCGCAATGTTGATTGCGCTCCAGTCCTCTGAACCGTCAGCTGACGATTGGGGTTGGCTCGATCGATACCGCGAGGCGGCGTTCGACAAATTGATGCCCGTCGCGACCGGACCTCTGGTTGCGTACCGCAGCTTTCAAGATTTGTTTCAGCACGTTCAGGAGCGTTACTTTACGATCGCGTAGGCTCCGGGAAACTGAGCCCGACCCGCCACTGGTGCGTGGCCGCCCGTTAGCGGCCGGAGACGCATGTAGCGAGCCAGCGGTTCTTCCCTGATTCGAACATCACTATGACCGGCTTCATCAGGCGCCGCTGGCCGGACCTGCTGCTGGCAAAGCTGACCGCTGCGGCGGTGCTCGCGGCGGTCATCGATCAGGAGTGGGCCGCGCTCCGGCAAACGCATCGGGTCGAAGCGCGCGCCTGGCTCGTCGTCGCCCGGGATCTCCAGGGGATCGCCGCGGCCCGCGCCTACGTGATCTTTGTCCAGGCGGATCCCCGGGGACGCCCCGGCCAGCGCTCTCTCTACGAAGCTCGGCACGCGCGAAGACGTGCTCCATTTCGACATCCCACCGAGCGTATGATGGCAGGATGAGCCCAGGTTCCGACTCGCGGCGCACGCCTGGAGCAGACGCCTGACCACCGAACTCGCCAGCCTCGGCTGGAGCCCACGCCTCGCCGGGGCCTTCGAGGCGCACGCCGCCGCCGGACTGCTTCCAGGCCGCGTCGTCCTCGAACACACCCACATCTATCGCGTCGCCACGGCCGACGGCGAGGTGCTCGCCCGGGTATCGGGGCGGCTCAGGCACCGGGCCGCGAACCGCGCCGAGTTTCCCACCGTCGGCGACTGGGTCGCCATCGCCCCGGCGCGCCACCAGGGCGACGCCCGGATCCTCGCGGTGCTGCCGCGGCGGAGCCGCTTCTCCCGGCGTGCCGCGGGAGATCCCACCGAAGAGCAGGTCGTGGCGGCGAACATCGACGCCGTCTTCCTGGTCGCCGGGCTCGACGGCGACTTCAATCCCCGCCGCATCGAACGCTACCTGCTGGTCGCCGCCGAGAGCGGCGCCGCCCCCGTCATCGTCCTCAACAAGGCCGACGCCGCCCGGGATCCCGCTGCCCTCGCGGACGCGGTGAAGGCGCTGGCGGGCGCGGTGCCGGTGCACGTGGTCTCGTGCCGCGCACCCGAGACGCTCGAGGTGCTGCGCCAGTATCTCGGTCCCGGGCAGACGGGGGCGCTGCT
>JAYTEJ010000437.1:0-8924 GCA_043735365.1 Acidobacteriota bacterium | reverse complement strand
GCCCTGATCGCGGAGCGTGAGGGGCAGCTGCAGCTCGATTTCGTCGCCAGCCACGGACCCTCGGAGACGCCGCGCGCCAAGGTGGTCAGCCTCGAAGGGCGCAAGCCGCTGCGGCACACGCCCGCGTCACTGCCGCCCGGGAGCGTGCCGTCGCGGCTGTCCGAGCCGCAGGCGGCGCTGGCGGCGAAGTACTTCATCGAGGGATCGCGGCTGGATGAAGGCGACGACCGCACCATGGACGACGCCGCGGCCGCCTACCGCAAGGCGCTGGTGATCGACCCCGACCTCGTCCCGGCGCTCGTGAACCTGGCCAACATTCATTACGGGCGCGACCAGCTGATCGAGGCGCAGGCGCTCTACGAACGGGCGATCACCCTCGATCCCTCCTGCTTCGAGGCGCATTTCAACGCCGGCAACATCCAGCACGACCTCGGCCGCTACGACCGGGCGCTGGTCTGCTACCGCGACGCCGTGGCGCTCAATCCGGATTACGCCGACGCCCACTTCTATCTCGCGGTCACGCTCGAGAAGACAGGGCATTCGCCGGAAGCCAAGCCGCACTGGAAGACGTATCAGGCGCTGGCGCCGGACGGAGAGTGGACGGATCTGGCGGCGGAGTTCCTGGAGTAGGGGGGGCGCCGGCGTCGGCGGCGCGGCCGGCGCGTCAGTAGCTGTAGTCGCGCTTCTTCGGGGTCCGGCGCAGCTTGTAAAAGGCGCACTCCGGGCACCAGGAATCGGCGACGAACCCTTCCTTGCCGGCAAACGGCAGCACGTCACGGTGGGTGCAGTAGTCGCCGACGTCCGGCGTGGCGCGCCACCGGCACGAGTTGAACTTGGCGACCGCGGCCGACAGCTCCGGCGTCGAGGCGGGGGAGGCGCCATTGCCTCCGGGCGACGCACCGATGGACGGCGCCGCCGGGGATTCTCCGATACGGGTGGTCGCTGCCTCGTCCGGTGCGTCCGCTGGCGCGAACGGGTTCCTGTCGTCCATCATCCCTGCAATTCGAGCCCGAAGGATCGCTGCAGCGCCTGCAGCGCGCGCAGCTCCTCCGGAGCGACCAGTGTCAGTGCCGTCCCGGTGGCGTCGGCGCGGCCGGTGCGGCCGACGCGGTGCACGTAGGTTTCACGATTCGAGGGCACCTCGTAATTGACGACGTGGGTGATGCCGTCGATGTCCAGCCCGCGCGCCGCGACGTCGGTCGCGACCAGGACGCGGTAGCTGCCGCTGCGGAACCCCTCGACCGCCTGGGTTCGCTGCTGCTGGGTGCGGTCGGCGTGCAGTGCCGCCGCCTTGAGACCGAGCGACGACAGCTTGCGCGCCAGCCGCTCCGCCCCCGACTTGGTCCGCATGAACACCAGCACCGGGCCGGAGGCCCGCCGCAGGAACTTCGCCAGCCAGTCGGTCTTGTCCGCCGCCGCGACGTTCTCGATGGTGTGGGTGATGCTCTTTGCCGGTCCGCCGGCCGATCCGACCTGGACGTACTTGGCCTCGCGGACCACTTCGTCCGCCAGCTTCATCACCTCTTCCGGCATCGTCGCCGAGAACAGCAGCGTCTGGCGCGCCGCCGAGTCCGGCAGGCTCTGCACGATCCGGCGGACGTCGGGCCAGAAGCCCATGTCCATCATCCGGTCCGCTTCGTCGAGCACCAGCGTGTCGAGCTTGTCGAAGCCGACCGTCTTGCTGCGCATGTGATCCATCAGCCGGCCGGGGGTGGCGACGACGATGTCGACGCCGGACTTCAGGGCGCGCTCCTGGGGCCCCATGTCGACGCCGCCGTAGACCGCGATGCTGGTGATGTCGGTGTGATAGATGAAGCCCTGGACGTCGTCTTCGATCTGCACCGCGAGCTCGCGCGTCGGGGCGAGAATCAGCACCCGGGTATAGCCGCGCTCTTCGGGCGCGAGGGCGCGGGCGCGGAGCATCCGGTTGAGGATCGGCAGCAGGAAGGCCGCCGTCTTGCCGGTGCCGGTGTCGGCGCAGCCGATGAGGTCGTCGCCACTCATGACGATGGGGATGACGGCGCTCTGGATGGGCGTCGTGCTCAGGAAGCCGCGGATGCGGATGCCTTCGATGAGCGAGCTCTCGAGCCCGAGCGTGTCGAAGCCGACCGGCTTGGGATCGTACTCGGCCTGTGGCCTGGTCACTTCCCGCGTTGTCTGCGGAACCTGAAAATGGGCGCCGCCCGAGGAGCGGCCCGATCCGGAGCGCGGACCTCGACCCCCGCGTCGGCCGTTCGGCGTCCGGTGCTGTGGTGATTGAGAATTCAAAGCTATGGTCTAGCGAGCGCGGAAGGTGATGATGCCGCGGACGGGATCGTAGGGGGAAACGCCGACCGTCACTCGATCGCCTGGCACCACCTTGATTCGGAAGCGGCGCATCCGGCCGCTCAACTGGGCAAGCACCTCGTGGCCCTGGTCACACTGCACGCGATACAAACCGCCGCTATGGACCGCCACGACCGTGCCTTGCACGTCAATCAGATCATCCTTGCTCAATTGCTACCCTTTCCTATCAAAGATTGTGCCATATTCGGACAGGAGAAGCAAACTCAGCCGTCCAGTTTACGTACGGCCTCTTCAACCTGTGCGGCCAATTGGCCGTAGTCGTTACCCTGCAACAAGATAGGTGAACCGAAGCTGATTCGGGCGGTGCCCCGGGCCGGAAATTTCCACGTGTGATGGAGAATACGGTCCAGACCATGCAAGCGGACCGGGACCACCGGCACCCCCAGCTTGGCCGCGATCATCCCGACGCCCGGCTGAAAGCGTCCGATCTCCCCTGCCTCGGTCCGCCGGCCCTCCGGGAAGATCAGCACCGAGTACCCGCCGCCGACGAGCTCTCCAATATAGCGCAGCGTCTGTCTGGTGCCGGTTTCGCGCTGCGGAAGTGGAAAGGCGTTGAAGAACGCCGCCGCCAGATAGTAGTTGAGGCTGTTGGTCAGCCGTGCGCGCGCGGAGAAGTTTCCGGGATGGAAATGCGGTCCGAAGAATTCCTTGGCCATGGCCGGTGCGACCCGGTACCGCCAGCGGGGCGGTAGCGCCTTCAGGATCATCGGCGTATCGAGATGGCTCTGGTGGTTGGCGGCGAAGATGACGCCGTCGCCCGCCGCCTCCACGTGCTCGAGGCCGCGAACCTCGAGCGAGACGAACAGCCGCGACAGCGGCAGAATCCAGGTCGGAAGGCTGGCGCGCCGCAGCGCCGCCAACGGTGCCGAGCGGTTCCACGCCGGAAACTCGAACGGCTCGCTTGCGGCGACGGCGCCCGCGGCGCCGTGGCCGTCGATCGGGCGGCTGAGCGCGTCGAGGTCCGCCACGGTGCGCGCCGCGGCGAAGCGTCCCTCATCGACCGTGACCTGCAGGGTTTCCTCGATCGCCATCATCAGCTCGACCCGCTCGAGCGAGCTCAGGCCGAGCTCGTCCACCGTGGTCTCCGGGCCAATCGCACGTCCCGGGGCGAAGCGCTCGAGGACCGAGGCGACCGAGCGATCGCGCGGCGCGCGCGGCGGCGCGGCGCCAGGCGCGGCCCCGGCCAGCCACGCGCGCAGCTCGCGGCGCTTCAGCTTGCGGGTGCCCTCCGTCCGCGGCAGCTCCCCCCCCGGCCACAGCGTCGCGGCCCGGACCTTCTGGTGATCGGGCAGCTGCGCATTCGCGACCCGCAGCACCTCCTCCAGATCCAGTCCCGGGGCGCCGACGATCACCGCGTGGACCCGTTCGGCGTGCGATCCCGGGGCCGTCAGGCCGACGACGGCGGAGTCGGCGACGCCGGGGACGGTGTTGAGCACGCGCTCGACGTCTTCCGGAAAGACGTTCAATCCGTCGGAGGTGACGATCATCTCTTTCTTGCGGCCGCGGATGCGCAGCCGCCCCTGGTCGTCCAGATCACCGATGTCGCCCGTGTGAAACCAGCCGTCGACGAACGATGCCCGGGTTTCGGCGGGCGCGTTGTAGTAGCCGCTGGTGACGTTGTCGCCGCGCACCAGGATCTCGCCGTCCTCGGCAATCCGCACTTCGACGCCGGCGATCGGCTTGCCGACGGCGCCGCGGGAGGCGTGGAGCGGATGGTTCAGCGTCACGATCGGCGCGGTTTCGGTCAGCCCATAGCCCTGGACGACGAGGAACCCGAGGCGGCCCCAGAAGGCCTCGAGCTCGGGATCGAGCGGCGCCGCCCCGACCACCATCGCCCAGAACTTGAAGCCGAAGAGGCGGTGAATGCGGCGGAACCGCCACCAGCGCCGCATCCAGTGGAGCGTGACCGGCGCGTGCGCGGCCTCCGGCGCCACCCGCAGGATGTGCTCCCTCAGCACTTCCAGGATCTTGGGCACGCACACCAGCACCGAAATCCGCCGCTCGCGGATCTGCCGGATGATGTCGTCGGGGGCGTAGCTGCGCGTGAAGACGACCACGCCCGGCAGCATCGGCGGGATGAAGGTCGCCATCGCCTGGCCGAACATGTGGCTGAGCGGCAGCAGATTCAGGAACCGGATCGGCAGAAAGGGCTTTGCCCACTTCCGGTACTTTGCCATCTCGCGCTCGATGGGGACGATGTTGGCGAGGATGTTGCGGTGGGTGAGGACGACCCCTTTCGGCTCGGCGGTGGCGCCGGAGGTGAAGATGATCTCGGCCGTATCCTCCGGCTCGGCCTGATGCGGCGCCGCGGGCGGCGGCGCGGCGGTATCGGCCGGGCGCAGCTCGGCGATCCGCCATGCCGGGGGCTCGGCGCCAAGCGCCGCGGCGTCGACGCTATCGCCGGTGAGGATGACGCGCGCGGAAACAATCGCGGCGACGCGGCGCAGGAAGTCCGCCGAGGCGCGGTAGTCGATCGGCACCAGCACCACGCCCTCGAGCAGGCAGCCCCAGAGCGCGACCAGCCACTCGGCCCGGTTCTCGCTCCAGATCATCACCGCCGCCCCCTTGCCGATGCCCGCCTCGCGCAGCCGCGCCGCGAACGCCGCCGCGGCGCGGCTGACCTGGGCGTACGAATACGACCAGCTTCGGTAGCCGTCGTCGTAGACCACGAATTCGGACTCGAGGGCGGAGAGATCGGCGTGGAAGTCGATGAGCGTGCGCCGCGGCATTCCGGTGAATTATGATGGCAAACCGATGTCGCTTCCGCCCGTTTTTGCCGCCAGCGCCCTGTACGACCGCCTGCTGCAGGCCGCGCTGCGGCAGTTCTTTGGCCGGGCGACGTTCGAAACCGAGCCGATTCCGTCGCTGTCGTCGGATGGCCGCCTGGCGATCGAGCCGACCAGCGACCCGTCGGTCCTGACCATCCGCTGGTTCGGCTCGCGGCACGTGCTGCACGTGCCGGCGAAGCGTCCGTTCACCGCGCACGAAGTGCGGCTGGCGCGGGCCATCGGGACGGTTTTGGCCGCGAGGTATCGCGCCATCTTCGATCCGACCCAGATGCTCGAACGCGGGGATCTGTTCGCGGGAGCGATCGAAGATCGCTACATCGGCGCCTTTCTCGACGTCGCCGCCGGGTCGGGCCTGCAGCCGCGCGCCGATCTGATTGCCATCGCCATCGACGTGCTCCGCGTCGCGGCGCTGTCGAGCTACGAGAACCGGGCGATTTCATCCGGGGTGCTGGTGCTCGAAGGGGAGGACGACCCGGTGCGCCCGCGCCAGCTCGCCGCCGAACAGTCCTACCGCTACTCGCAGGCGCTGACCGCCATCAAGAGCTTCTACCGCCTTTGCGACGGCACCGAGACGCTGTTCCTGGTCAACGGCTTCGGCACGGTGCTCGACATCGTCGAGATCGCGAAGTACGCCAGCCCGGGCCCGCTGCAGGTCCCGTGCACGACGCGCTACCGGCCGCACGCGCGGGCCACGGTCGGCAACCGCAACTTGTGCATCGTGCTCAGCCCGTCGCACGAGATCAAGATGTTCGCGGACGGCGTGCAGACGTTCAGCTTCCGCAATGCGCGGTGGCACCTGCTCGACCTGCAGGCGAAGTACGAGATGTGGGCCGCGGCGGTCGGCAACGCCGCGCTGGCCGAGCGGCTGTTCCAGACCGCCTTCGACCTTGCCGACTCGCGCGAAGGGGCGCTGTTCGTCGTCCTGCGCGATCCCGCTGCCGGGCTGCAGCACCTGGTGGCGCCGTCCGATCAGCTCGATGCCGTCCGCCACACCGGCGGCGCGGTGCCGACGCGCGGACAGCTGATGCACATGCTGCGCGGCCGCAATGCCCGGGATCTGGATCCGGCGGTCCTCGCCGGCCTGGCGCGGACCGATGGCGCGACGGTGATGGATCCGCAAGGACGGCTGCTGGCCGTCGGCGCGATCCTGCTCCATTCGGAGCCGCCGGAGCCGCACTCCAACCTGGCGGTCGAAGGCGCGCGCACCACGGCCGCGATGGCCGCGGGGCGGTTTGGCGCGGTCCTCAAGGTCAGTGAGGACGGGCTGATCACGTTCTACGATCAGCAGGAACGCATCTGGGATATCTGATGTGCCCGGTATACTGGAAAAGTGAGCTGGCGCCACCGGATTGCCATCGTGCTTTTCACCGTGCTGGGCGGCCTCCAGGCCGCGCCGGCGGTGTGTGGGATAGCCTGCCAGAGAGGGCTCGCCGGCTCCGCGCATCATGACGTCCGCAACGCGTGTGAGGAGCCGGGCAGCGCCGCGGCGGCACAGTTCAGCCACACACCCGGACACGACTGCGGCACCCACAACGGGGCCGCCCTGGAGGTCGCCACCGTCGTCTCGACGCGTGGCGATGTCTCGCTCCGGGCTGCATCGCTCGTCAGCTTCTCGATGCCCTCCGCGTTTGCCATCCGGTCTTCCCTCCGGCTGTTCATCTCCATCGCCGCTCCCGGCACCGACCCTCCGGGCTTACGGCCCTTCGTGCTGCGCGTCTGATCTCGATCCCATAACCACGTCCCGCCGCCACCCAGGCGCTGACCGACGGCGAGCTGTTCGCGATCATCGAGCACGGCATCCGGCTGACCGGGAGGCCGGGCTGGGGAAGCGGCACGGCCGAAGGCGAACGTGAAGGCTGGGGACTGGTCCACTTCGTCCGGCAGTTGCCGAAGTTGACCGGTGCTGACCTCGAGCGCATGGAGGCGCTCGATCCCAGAACCCCGGCGGAGTGGAAGGCGCGGGAAGAGGCACGGCGATTCCTGGAGGGCGACGCGATCCCCCCGAAGGTGCCGCCACAGGAACCCAATCACTGAGGAACCGATGAAGTCACCACTGTTGTCGCCCGGCCGTCGACTCGACCACGGCCTCTCTCGACGGACGTTCGTGAAAGGCCTTGCGGCCGGCGGTGCGGTCGCGGGGCTCGGGCTGTGGCCGGCGCCCGCCTTTGCGCAGGGCAACCCCCCTGCGGACTGGACCACCCTCTCGGGCGGCGAGTTCGACCTGCGGATAGGCGAGACGCCGATCAACCTCACCGGCACTCCGAGGGTGGCCTATACGGTGAATGGCTCCGTTCCCGCACCGGCGCTGCGTTGGAGGGAAGGGGACACGGTCACGATCCGCGCCACCAACACGCTCGATGAGGATGCCTCCATCCACTGGCACGGCATTCTGCTGCCGGCGAACATGGACGGCGTGCCGGGACTGAGTTTCAACGGCATCGGTCCGGGTGAGACCTATGTTTACAGGTTCAAGGTCCGGCAGGCGGGCACCTACTGGTATCACAGCCATTCAGGGTTTCAGGAGCAGCGCGGCCTCTACGGCCCGCTGGTGATTCAGGCCCGGGAGCCCGAGCCATTCACCTACGACCGCGAGCACGTCGTCATGCTCACCGACTGGACGGATGAGCGCCCGGAACGGGTGATGGCGAAGCTGAAGAAGCGGTCTGACTACTACAACTTCCATCAGCCGACGGTCGGAGATTTCGTGCGGGACGTCAGCCGGCAGGGCCTGAAGCAGGCGCTCGCCGAGCGAAAGATGTGGAACGAGATGCGCATGAATCCCACGGACCTCGCTGATGTCTCGGGCCATACCTACACCTACCTGCTGAACGGCGTCGCGCCCGCCGCCAACTGGACCGGCCTGTTCAAGACCGGCGAGCGCGTCCGGCTCCGGTTCATCAACGGGTCCGCGATGTCCTACTTCGACGTCCGCATCCCCGGGCTCAAGATGACGGTGGTCGCCGCCGACGGCCAGCACGTCCATCCGGTCACGGTGGACGAGTTCCGAATCGCCACCGCCGAGACCTACGACGTCATCGTCGAGCCGGTCGGGCAGGAGGCCTTCACGATCTTCGCGCAGGCGATGGATCGGACCGGCTTCGCCGCCGGGACGCTGGCGGTGCGCGACGGGCTGCGCGCCGGCGTGCCGGAGCTCGATCCGAGAGCGATGCTGACCATGGCCGACATGGGGCACGGCGGCATGGGCCACGACATGGGCGGGATGTCGGGCGGCAACGCCGCCGCCGGCGGGCCTCATGCAGGGCCGCAGATGCCTGCGCCGGCGCCCGGCCACCAGATGCCTGCGCCGGCGCCCGCGGCCCATGCCGGACACCAGATGCCCGCGCCGCCGGCCGAGGCGCACGGCGGCGAGGGCATGGTAGGCATGGGCATGGGCATGGCAGCCATGGACGGGATGCAGGCACACCCTGCCAGCGAGCAGGGCAATCCCCTGGTTGACATGCAGGCGATGGCGCCGGCGCCACGGCTCGACGATCCAGGCGTGGGTCTCCGCGACAACGGACGGCGGGTGCTCACCTATGCTGACTTGAGGAGCAGATTCGAAGACCCTGACGGCCGCGAGCCCGGGCGCACCATCGAGATCCATCTGACAGGCCACATGGAGCTGTTCTCGTGGTCGTTCGATGGCATCAGATTTTCCGACGCCGAGCCGATCCGGCTGAACTACGGCGAGCGGTTGCGCATCGTGCTGGTCAACGACACGATGATGAGCCATCCGATTCATCTCCACGGCATGTGGAGCGACCTCGAGGACGATCAGGGGCAATTCCA
>JAYTEJ010000436.1:0-9234 GCA_043735365.1 Acidobacteriota bacterium | reverse complement strand
CCAACGCCACCAGCGGCGGCATGGTGTCGGCGACCGGCCTCGCGCCGTTCCCCGCCGGTTCCGGGCTCGACGCCGACGGCGTCTTCATCTGGCAGCCGGGCGTGGCCTACGTCGGCACCTACGACCTGGTCTTCACCGGTCCGGACGGCGTCCGCCAGGTGCGCATCGTGCTCAATCCGAAGGGCAGCGGCCGGGTCGGACCGCAGATCGCGGTTGACGCACCGGCGCGCGGCACCGACGGAACGGCGACGCTGGCCGCCGGCCAAGCCTTCACCGTTGCCGGATGGGCGGCGGACCTCGACGACCAGTGGGGCACAGGGGTGGAAGCGGTCCACGTGTGGGCGCGCCCGCGCGACGGCGGCGACCCGGTGTTCCTCGGCCAGGCCGCGCTCGGCGGCTCGCGTTCCGACGTCGCGGCCATCTACGGCGACCGCTTCGGCCCCAGCGGCTACGGGCTGACGGCGGCGGGCCTGCCGGCCGGCGACTACGACCTGAACGTCTTTGCCTGGAGCACAATCCTCCAGGACTTCGCACCGGCGACGACCGTGCCGGTCTCGGTTCGCTAGAGGTCAGTTCAGCGCTCGCGCTCGAAGGTCCGGGAGGTTCGTCCTCCCGGACCTTTTCTCTGTACGGCTCAGGGCACCCGCACGCCGTCGAACGGCGCCGTCGTGGTGTTCGTTCATTGTGAAGGTGGACGACGAGTCGATCGTCCGTCCTGAGCCATACTGCGTGCGGCATGCCATGGCCAAAGCGTCCCGGGGGACGGAGTGCTGCGACTTTTTTCCAGTGAGGGTCGCGTGAGGAAGTCAGATCGATCTATCGAACGAAATAGGAACGGCTCAGGTGCTGGAACGGCAGCGCTTCAGTACTTCCAAGCAGAGCTTTGCCCATGCTGAACCGCCTGGGACGGGCGGCACAGGCCGCACTCCCCTACGCGGCGGCGATCGGCGCCGTACTGCTCGCCGTCGCCGGCACGGCGTCGCTTCGCGTCATCATGGGGCCCAGCGTCTCGATCCTCTTCTTTCCGGCGGTACTCTTCACCGCCATCTATTTCGGCTACGGTCCCGCCATCCTCGCGACCGTGCTTTCGACCGCCGCCCTCAGCTACTTCTTCATCCCGCCCTATCACTCGTTCAACATCGGCGCCGACGACGGGATTCGGCTGGCGGTCTTTGCGGTGATTGCCATCGTCGCCGGATCAATCAGCGCGGCGAGGAACAAGCCGATGCCGCGCAACGGCGCGCGGTGGTCGAGCCAGCGGGCCCAGGCCGGATAAGATCCACCGTCTCAGCCGAGCCTGGCCACGTAGCGGCCAAGAGCATCCTGCCAGGACGGCATGACGATGCCGGCGCGGCGCAGCTTGTCATTCGACAAGGCGCAGTATTTCGGCCGGCGTGCCCGCAGCTGCACCGAGTCGACGCTGACCCGCTCGAGCGAGGGCTCGCGCCCCAGCAGCCGGGCGGCTTCCTCGGCAATGCCCAGCCAGGTGGTGACGCCGCTGTTCACGCAGTGGTAGAGCCCGTCTTCCGGACGGGCTTCGATCAGCCGCAGCGTCGTATCCGCGACATCGTCCACGTAGCTCGGCGTCACCGCGCGATCCACGAAGACCCGCACCACGGCTCCGCCGCGAATCCCGTCGAGAATCCGATCGACGCTGCTGCGCGGGCGCTCGCCTCCGAAGAGGCTCTCCACCCGCAGCACGTAATGCGCAGGCGCGTCGGCGGCGAACCATTCCCCGAGCAGCTTCGACAGCCCGTAGTTGCTGGCCGGGCGGGCTTCGTCGGTCTCGTCGTACGGCGACGCCGCAATGCCGTCGAAGACGAAGTCGGTGCCGTAATGGACCAGGAGCGCTCCCTGCTGCCTGGCGGCGCGCGCCAGCGCCAGCACCCCGAAGGCATTGGCCTGCAAGGCGGCCAGCGGCTCGTCCTCGGCCTGATCCACGGCGTTGTAGGCGGAACAGTTGACGATCACGTCCGGCGCGGCGTCGCGGACGGCATGCAGAACGTCCGCCTCGACGCTGATGTCCAGATCCTGGCGGCTCATCGCCACGATCTCGGCCGTGCCTGTGAAGCGGCGGATCACCGCGCCGCCGAGCTGGCCGGCCGCACCCGCCACCAGGATGCGCCTCACGAGGCCAGCGCGTCGCAGAGCGCTGCCACGACCGCCTCCTGCTGACCCGCGGTCAACTCGCCGTAGATCGGCAGTGCGATGGTGCTGTCGGCAGCCGCCTCGGCGTGGGGAAAATCGCCGCGTTTGTACCCGAGATTCGCGAAGCAGGCCTGCAGGTGAAAAGGCACCGGATAGTAGATCTCCGTCCCGATCCCGTGGGTCGTCAGCTCGGCGCGCACGCGGTCGCGGTCAGGGACGCGAACGACGTACTGGTTGAAGACGTGGCCGAAGCCTGCGGGCACGGTCGGCAGCCCCACCCGCCCGGTGAGGCTGGCGGCGGCAAACAGCGCCTCGTATCGCGCGGCGTTGTCGCGACGCATGGCGATCCAGCGCCCGAGATGGGGCCGCTTGACGCGCAGCACCGCGGCCTGCAGCGTGTCCATGCGGAAGTTGCCGCCGATCCGGCTGTGGATGTACTTCGGCTCGGCCCCGTGATTGCGCATCAGCCGGACTTCACGCGCCAGCCCCGCATCGCCGGTGGTGACGAGGCCGGCGTCTCCGAAGGCGCCGAGATTCTTGCTGGGGAAGAACGAGAAGCAGCCGGCGGTGCCGATGCTCCCGGCCTGCCGGTCGCGATCGGTGGCGCCGATGGCCTGGCAGGCGTCCTCGATGACCGCCGCCCCGGCACGGTCCGCGACCTGCTGAATGGCATCCATCGCCGCGCACAGCCCGTAGAGGTGCACCGGCATGATCGCTTTGGTGCGCGACGTCACCGCCGCCGCCACCGCCGCCGGATCGAGGTTGTAGGTGAGCGGATCGATATCGACCAGCACCGGCGTGGCGCCGGCGCGGACGATGCAGCCGGCGGTGGCGAAGAAGGAGTAGGTGCTGGTAATGACTTCGTCGCCCGGGCCGAGGCCGAGCGCCATCATTACGGCCAGCAGCGCGTCGGTGCCGGACGACACCGCGATCGCGTGCTCAACCTCGAGGTCGGCGGCAAGCTCGCGCTCGAGCGCCTCGACGTCCGCACCCAGGATGTAGCGCTGGCTGTCGCAGACCCGGGTCACCGCCGCTAGAATCTCGTCCCGCAGCGGCCGATACTGCGCCTCGAGATCGAGGAGCGGTACCGCGACGCGGGTCGCGTCGGTCATCGAACCACGATCTCCGGCGCGCCCCAGACCGCCAGGTCGTTGTCCTGATTGTCGCCCTTGCCGGGCTCGCTGCTGTTGGTGTTGAAGATGAGCGCCACCGACTCTCCCGCGTACGCGGAGAGGTCGATCTTGACCGGGATCCAGCGGCGGTCCGAGGGGGTGCCGTAGGGATCGACGTGCTGGGTGAAGAGCTGCTCGTAGGCCCGGCCGTCCGAGACCCCGACGTGGAACTTGACTCCGTCGCCGGGCTTCTCCCACGCCTCCGGCTTGAGCCCCATCGAGACCCACAGCCAGCCGTCGTCCGGCACGGTGACGTTCCAGGTCAGCCGGGTGCCGCTCGTCGGCGCGACCGCGATGGCGCGCTTCTTCTCTCCCTTGAGCTCGACGTCTTCCACGGTGAAGATCCCGGCGTCGGGCTGCTTCTTGGCGGACTCGAACTGCGCCACGAGGTCAATGGACTGCCCGTTCCCACCGCGCCTGAAGAGCCACAGGCCGGCGACGACGAGGAAGAGGACGACGACGATCGTCAGCGCGGTGCGATTGGCTTTCATGACTGAACTGCCTCCGATGGACAAACGACTGAATCTATCACGACCGCCGGAGGCGCGGCGCTAGCGGACCCGCTCCTTGACCGCGGCGCGGGTCTCGCGCTCGGCCTCGCGCTTCTTGACGGTCTCGCGCTTGTCGTGGGCCTGCTTGCCGCGAGCCAGCCCGAGCGAGACTTTGACATGGCCGTTCTTGAAGTAGAGCCGGGTCGGAACCAGGGTCAGCCCGCGCTCGACCGTGCGGCCGATCAGCTTGCGGATCTCCTGGCGGTGGAGCAGCAGCTTCCGCCGGCGGGTCGGCTCGTGATCGGCGTAACCGCGGTGGCTGTACGGATTGATGTGGACGTTGAGCAGCCAGACCTCGCCGTCCTCGACCGACGCGTAGCTGTCGCGGAGATTGACGCTGCCCTCGCGGATGGCCTTGACCTCGGTGCCGAGCAGCGCCAGACCGGCTTCGTAGGTCTCCAGGATATGGTAATCGTGAAACGCCTTGCGGTTCTCCGCAATGCTCTTCTGCGCCTGCTCGCGTTCGCTTTTCACGCTACTGACCGCTCCCGGAATGCATCGTCCCTGCGCCTGGCCCGCCCTGGTCGAACGGCGGGCCCTCGATCGGCGCGCCCCGGCCGACACTTGGAATTCTGCGGTAAGACGCCGGCAGGAGCAACCGGCGCGCCGGCGCGCCGTCAGCCTGGCCCGCGTCCGGCCGGTCGGGGCCGGGGCCCACGGGGGCGTTATCCACGCCCCGCCGCGGGCACCGACAGGCGCGCCGCCAGCCGGATCGCTTCGATCATGCTGGAAGGATCGGCGATGCCCCGGCCGGCGATGTCGAACGCCGTGCCGTGATCCACCGAGGTGCGGACGATGGGCAGGCCCAGGGTGACATTGACGGCCTTGCCAAAGGCCATCAGCTTCACCGGAATGAGCCCCTGGTCGTGGTAACAGGCGATGACCGCATCGAATTCGCCGCGCACCGCCCGGACAAACACCGTATCGGCCGGAAGCGGGCCGGTGATGCGCACGCCCCTGGCACGCGCCGCCGCCACCGCCGGGCCGAGCACCGTGTCCTCCTCGCTACCCATCAGCCCGTGCTCGCCGGCGTGGGGATTGAGCCCGGCGAGGGCGAGGCGCGGAGCGGGGAATCCGAAGCGCGGCAGCTCGTCCGCCGCCAGCCCGATGATCCCGTCAACGGTCTGACGCGTCAGCGCGGCGGGGACCTCGGCCAGCGGAATGTGGATGGTGGCGAGGATGACCCGCAGCGATTCCGCGTAGAACATCATCGCCACGCGGGCGGCGCCGGTCAGGTGGGCGAGCAGTTCGGTGTGCCCCCGCCAGGGAAGCCCCGCGGCGGCAAACGCTTCCTTGTTGACGGGTGCGGTCGCAACCGCATCGATGCGCCCCGACTGCGCATCGGCCACTGCGTGCAGGACCGCATCGTAGGCGGCCCGGCCCGCCGCGGCGGAGATCTCGCCGCGGCTGAACCCGGCGATCTCGCCGGCGGTGTGGGGCCCGTAGAGCACGATTTCGCAGAGCGCCGCGAGGCCGGGGTCGGCTGCGGCCTTGAGGGCGATCTCGGGGCCGATGCCGGCCGGATCCCCGACCGTGACGCCAATCCGCGGGCGCGCGCTCACCGGCATGTCCCGCAGCTGCCCGACGTGCACGAGCCGCAGCCGCCACCGTCGCCACCCTCGCCGCCCGGACCGGTCGGATTGCCGCAGGAGCCGCAGCCGCCTTCGTCCGCGCAGCCGCCGTGCGTCACCCCCTTGCCGTTCGGGAGCTCGTAGCGGAGGCAGCACTTCAGCCGCCCGCACATGCCCGACAGCTTGGATGGATTCAGGCTCAGGTTCTGCTGCTTCGCCATCCGGATGGAGATTGGCTCGAAGGTGGTCAGGAAGGTCGTGCAGCAGAGCGGCCGGCCGCAGGAGCCGTAGCCGCCGAGCATCCTGGCCTCGTCGCGGACGCCGATCTGGCGCATCTCGATGCGGATGCGGAAATGGGCGGCGAGGTCGCGCACCAGCTCGCGGAAATCGACCCGCGCCTCGGCGGTGTAGTAGAAGATCAGCCGCGAGCCGTCGAACAGCTGCTCGACGCGCGCCAGCTTCATCTCCAGCCCGCGCTCCCTGATCTTCATCAGGCAGATCTGCTGCGCCTCCTGCTCCCGTTGCCGGTGTTTCAGGCGGGTGATGATGTCGTCGTGATTGGCGCGGCGGACAACCTGCAGGTCGGAGCCGGCGTCCGGGGCCCGGCGCGCGGCCAGCGCCGGCACTCCCCGCGTGACGGTACCGAGCGCCGGTCCCTCGGCGGTCTGAACGACAACGGCGTCCCCTGGCCGTAGTGGTTCGGCGGCGGCGCCATGGCCCGCGTCCGGCAGGGCCGGGTCGTCGAGCGCCAGCTCCGGCAGCAGGAAGGCGTGGGTTCGCCCGACCGGGGAAAATTTGACGCTGACGAACGGGCGTTGCCCCCCGGAGCTCATCTCGGCCTCTATCGCGGCGACCCGGACGGCGGCGCTAGATCTGGAACGCGAGCCAGTCGGCGACAATCTTCGGACTGGCGTTGCGCTCGAGCGCGTTCTGTGCCCGATCGACCGCTGAAAACGCGCGGAGCGCCCGCTCGCCGTCGAACGATGGCAGGAGCCCCTCGAGGAGCGGCCTGAGATCGGCGTTGGCGAGCGAGTCGTCATCGGCGCGGGAAAGCAGAACCCCGAGGTCACGAAGAATCGACGAGAGTGCGTGCAGCCGCCGCGACAGGGCCTCGCGCTCGCTGCTGCCGCGCGCCGCGCCGCCGAGCGCCTTCGCTCCCTGCAGCCGGCGCCGCGGATCGGCCGACACCGCCACCGCCTGCAGCAGCCCCACGGCGGCGTCGCGCGCGTCCACAAAGCCCTCGCTGCCCTCCTCGAGGGCGGCGCCGACGCTGCCGTCCGACAGCGAGGCGGCGGCAAAGGCGCTCGCCTCGGTGAAGTCGTGGTCGGCCATCAGCACAGCGGCGACCTCCGCTGGCGCCAGCCGCCCGAAGCGCAGGCGCTGGCAGCGGGACCGCACGGTCGGCAGCAGCACGTCCGGGCGCGCCGTCACCAGCACGAAAACGGAGGCCGGCGGCGGCTCCTCCAGCGTCTTCAACAGCGCGTCCTGGGCCGGCGCCGCCAGCGCGTCCGCCCCGTCGATGATGACCACGCGGCGCCGCCCCTCGAAGGGACGGTAGGCCGTCCGGTCAATGGCTTCGCGAACCTGTTCGAGCTTGATTGCGCCGGTGTCGCCCGGGGTCACGACCAGCACATCGGCATGCACCCCGCGCTCGATCCGCCGGCACGAGGTGCAGACCCCGCAGGCGTCGGTGACCGGGGCCGCCAGCGACGCCGGCGGCAGCGCCAGGCAGTTCAGCACCTGGGCCAGCGCGATGGCGGTCTTGAACTTTCCGACGCCGTCCGGGCCGGCGAAGATCAGGCTGGGCGGCAGTGAGCCGCGGGAGGCGGCGCGCGCCAGCAGCTCGTGGAGGTGCGAATGGCCGGTTATCGCGGTGAACGGCATGGAGGCGATCGACCAGAGCCTATCACGCGCGGCTGAGCCGTACCAGGGCCGCCGGGCCGTTCACCGGCCGGATTTCGGCTTCTGCTCGTCGCCCGACTTGTCCCTCTTGCCGAACACCTTGGACCAGAAGCCCCGCTTTTTCGGCGGTTCCTCGGTGGTGCCGCCGCGAATCTCGTCCGACCCGCCGCTCGCCGCGACCGGCGGCCGGTTCGAGACCCCGCTGGTGCCGGCGCGGGCGGGCGGCAGCCCCGCCTGTTCGGGCGGAATCGGTAGCTCCGGCTTGCCGCCGCCAAACAGCCCCGCCAGCTTATCCATCAGCGACGCCGAGGGATGCAGCGGGCAGATCGTCGTCGGCTGCGTGCCGGTGACGAAGTAGTCTGTGTAGATCATCGAGCGCGTCTCGGTGCCGCCATCGCGGTTGATCACTTCGACGTGGTCGCAGCCCTCGTTCGGCAGCTTGCCGGACACCCGGCAGACGTTGACACCGACGACATTCGACGGCCGGTCGATCCAGTCGGGCTTGTTCCCCTTCGTGGCCACCTTCATGAAGCTGGCCCACAGCGGGACCGCAATATCCCCGGCAAAGCCGTTCGAGGTAATCGTCGCGGGCTGGTCGAACCCGACCCACACCCCGGTCACCAGGTGCGGCGTGTAGCCGATGAACCAGGCGTCCACGTAGTCGTTCGTGGTCCCGGTCTTTCCGGCCGCCGGCAGCGTGAACCCGGCCTGGCGGGCGCGATAGGCGGTGCCGGCATTGACGACGTCGGCGAGCATGCTCGACATCAGGAACGCGGTCGCTTCGCTGACGGCCTGATGCGACTTGCCCTGGCTCGTGTAGAGGATCGTGCCGTCGCTGTCTTCCACTTTCCTGATCAGCACCGGTTCGCGGACGATGCCGGCGTCCGCGAAGGCACCGTAAGCGGCGGTGATCGAGAGGAGCGTGACTTCGCTCGCCCCCAGCGCCAGCGAGGGGACGCTCGGCGGCGTGCCGACGTTCAGCTTCTGCGCATAGGCGACGGCCTTCGGGATGCCGACGGTGTTGAGCATCTGCACGGCGGCGCGGTTGCTGGAGGTGCGCAGCGCCGTGCGGACCGTCATCGAGCTGGCCGTGGAGTGCTCGTCCTCGGGGACCCAGCCCCCCTGGGGGGTGGCGATCGGATCGTTCAGGTTGGAAATGACCGAAGCCGGGGTGTAGCCCGCTTCGAGGGCGGCGGCGTAGACGAACGGCTTGAAGGCCGATCCGGCCTGCCGCTTCGCCTGCACCGCGCGGTTGAAGTGGCTCTCGTCGAAGTCCCGGCCGCCGACCATCGCCCGGACCTCGCCCGTCCCGGGATCCATCGCCACCAGCGCGCCCTGGAGATACGCGGGAAGCTCGCCCTCCTTCTGCGCCGGCTCCTTGGCCCGCGGCACGTGCGGATAGCGCGGGCGGTGCTCGATCTCGACCAGCGCCTTTTCGACCAGCTGCTCGGCGCTCTGCTGCATGCCGGCGTCGAGGGTGGTGTAGACCCGCAGGCCGCCGCGGTAGACGCGCTGCCAGCCGAACCGCTCCACCAGCTCGCGCCGCACCTGCTCCTTGAAATAGAGCCCGAAGGTTTCCTTGATCTCGAGCGCGTTCTTGAGCCGCACCGGCGCCTTTTTCGCCCGATCGGCGGCCGGCTGGTCGATGGCGCCGGAGCTGACCATGGTCTGCAGCACGACGTTGCGCCGCGCCACCGCGCGATCGAGGTTGACGGTCGGGGCATAGCTCGACGGAGACTGGATCAGGCCGGCCAGCAGCGCCGCTTCGTCCACGCTCAGATCCTTCGCCGACTTGCCGAAGTATCCGCGCGACGCCGCCTCGAAGCCGTAGAGCCCGTCGCCGAGATACACCTTGTTCAGGTAGAGCTCGAGAATGTCCTGCTTGCTGTA
>JAYTEJ010000435.1:0-1784 GCA_043735365.1 Acidobacteriota bacterium | reverse complement strand
TCGCTGGCGTGCTGCAGGGGCAGATGAAAGTGCGGCGCGAACCGGCCGCCGCTCTCCGCCATCAGTCCGACGACGTCCTCGCTGCAATCCATCGGCTCGAGCGAGCTGACGCGAAAGACGACGTCGGCAGCGCTGCAATCGAGCGCGGTCAGCAGCTCGACGAGCGAGGTACGCGGCTCGAGGTCGCGCCCGTAGGAGCCGAGGTGCACGCCGGTGAGCGCGACCTCCCTGAAGCCGGCGGCCGCGGCGCGTTCGACCTCGCGCACCACCACGGCGAGTGGCGTGCTCCGTCCCGCGCCGCGCGTCGAGGGGATGATGCAGTAGGCGCACCGCTCCTCGCACCCGGTCTGCACCCGCAGCGTGAATGCCGTGCGTCCCGCGGCGCCGGGCTCGAGCGCCCCGCACGGACCGTCGCCGCCGCCGAACCGGACCGAAGTCGGCAGATCCTCGTCGGCGAAGAAATCCCGTACCAGTGAATCCTTGCGGTCGTTGCCGATCACCGCGACGACGTTGGGGAGCGCGGCGACGTCGGCGGCGCACCGCGTCGCGTAGCAGCCGGTGACGACGACGCGCGCCGCGGCGTTGTCGCGCGCGATGCGCCGGATCGTCTGCCGGGCCCCCTGATCGGCGGTCGCGGTCACGGAGCACGTGTTGACGAAGACGACGTCCGCCTCGTCCGCCGCCGCGGCCGTGCCCCCCCGCGCGCGCAGGTCCTCCTCGAGACGGAGCGAGTCCGCCTGGTTGACCCGGCAGCCGAAGGTAACGATGGAATACTTCAGTTCAGACCTTCGTCAACCGGGTTGCGGCCGCCTCGACCTTGTCGGCCAGCCCCGCCTTGTAACGGGAGAGCCGTTCCGCCAGCCCGGTGTCGGCCAGCGCAAGGATCTGGGCGGCCAGCACGCCCGCGTTGGTCGCGCCCGGCTTGCCGATGGAGACGGTGGCGACCGGCACCCCCGGCGGCATCTGCACGGTGGACAGCAGCGCGTCGAGCCCCTTGAGCGCCGAGGAGTCGATCGGCACGCCGATGACCGGCAGCTGCGTGTGCGCCGCGACCACGCCGGCGAGGTGCGCCGCGGCGCCGGCGCCGATGATGAAGACCTTGACGCCGCGGCCCGGGGCCTCGCGCACGATCCGCATCACCCGCTCCGGTGAGCGGTGCGCCGACGCCACCGTCATCTCGTACGGGATGTGCATCTCCCGCAGGATGTCCGCCGCGCCCTGCATCACCGACGCGTCGGAGTCGGACCCCATCAGAATCTGAACCGTAATGTCTGCCATGAATGTATCCCCATGAAGAGATTAAGAGATGACGAGGCGCGCTATCCCGCCTGGATTGCCCGGCGGCCGATGTCGCGCCGATACTGCATGCCGTCGAACGAGATCTTCGCCACCCCCGCGTAGGCCGCGGCGATCGCCTCTTCATACCCACCACCGCGGCCGACGACGGTGAGGACGCGGCCGCCGCGGGTCACCACTGCATCCCCTTCTCGTGCGGTGCCGGCGTGAAAGAGCAGCACGCCGGGCACGCGGGCGGCGGCATCCAGCCCGTCGATGCGCGTGCCGGTGGTCACCGCACCGGGATAACCGGGGGCGGCGAGCACCACCCCGACGTGACACTCGGCCCGGAACGGCACCGGCGCCGGATCGAGCGCCCCCTCGGCGGCGGCGGCCAGCCGCGGCGCCAGTTCGCCGTCAATCATCGGGATGATGACCTGCGCCTCCGGGTCGCCGAACCTGACATTGAACTCGATCACCTTCGGCCCGGCGGCGGTCAGCATCAGCCC
>JAYTEJ010000434.1:0-5062 GCA_043735365.1 Acidobacteriota bacterium | reverse complement strand
TCGCGCAGCGGCACACCGGCCTTCTGCGATTCCAGGATGGTCCGATCGTCGACGTCGGTGAAGTTCATCACCTGGCGGACCTCGAAGCCCGCCTGGTGGCGGAGGGCGCGGCGGAGGATGTCGAGCGCCACGAAGGTGCGGAAATTGCCGATGTGGCCGCGCGCGTAGACCGTGAGCCCGCAGGTGTACATGCGGACGAGGTTGTCCCGCGAGGGCAGGAAGTCTTCTTCGCGTCGGGTCAGGGTGTTGTAGAGGCGCATCAGACAGGAATGGAAGCGCGTGTGAAGAACAGGGTCATGCCGCCAGCGGGCACAGGACCTCCGAGGTCCGGCTGCCGCTCCGCGCTTTGATCAACAGCTCCCCGTCCACTTGACGGAACTCGAACTCGATGTCGGCGTCGCTGCCCGCCGGGGCGACCTCCGCGGCGACCCCCTCGAGCGCGGCCGACACCGCGGCGCCGTCATGGGCCTTGTCGAGAAATTCGGCGACGCGGCCGGCCAGCTCCGACGCAATCGCACGCAGCGGCTCCGTGGCAGGCACGGAGACCCGGAGCACCATGGTTTCAGGGGCGGACATACGGCTCGATTCTACAGCGAAATCCGCCCGAACAGCCGTCGCGCGCTGAGGCAATCGGCCTCGATCTGGCTGCGCAGCGCGTCGACATCGGGAAAGGCGCGCTCGTCGCGCAGCCGCTGGACGAATGAGAGGCGGACGGAGCGATCGTAGAGATCGCGGTCGAGATCGAAGATGTGAGTCTCGACGACCGGACGATCGACGTCGCCGAAGGTCGGACGCAGCCCGATGTTGGTGATCGAGGGATGGACGATACCCTCCACGGTGGCGGTCGTGGCGTAAACCCCTGACGGAGGGACCAGCTCGTTCTCGGTGACGATGTTGGCGGTCGGAAACCCCAGCGCCCGCCCCCGCCCGGCGCCCCGCGCCACCGTCCCGTCGATGAAGTAGTGATGCCCCAGCAACGCCCCCGCCTCGTCTACCCGTCCTTCGCCGACCAGGCGCCGGACCCGGGTGCTGCTGACGACGAACTCCTTGTAGCGCACCGGATCGATCTTTTCAGCGCGGAAGCCGTAGCGGGCGCCCAGGCTGCGCAGCACCGTGAAGGTGCCGGCGCGGTTGTGGCCGAAGAGGAAGTTCGCCCCCACCCAGACCTCGGCGACGCGGAGCCATTCCACCAGCACCGTGCGGACGAAGGCCTCGGGGTCCATTTCCGAGAGCTCGCGGGTGAAGCGGATCACCGCCACGCCGTCCATCCCCGACCGGGCCAGCGCCTCGATCTTCTGGTCCCGGGTCATCAGCAGCGGCGGCGCCTTGTCGGGCCGGAGCACCCGCGGGGGATGCGGCTCGAAGGTCATCGCCGCCGGCGTCCCGCCGCGTTCGCCGGCACGGCGCCGGACCCGGTCGATGATCTTCATGTGCCCGCGGTGCAGGCCATCGAAATTGCCGAGAGCGAGCACCGGCTGCGGCCAGCGCGGCGGCGGATCATCGGGGAAGGTGGCGGTTTGCACGCTAAATCAAGGTTCCGCAGGGTTCTACGGGGTTCTGCGGGGTTCCGCTCGGTTCGGTTCCGCTCGGTTCGGTTCCGCAAGGTTCCGCAAGGTTCGGCAAGGTTCGGTTCTGCTGGGTTCGCAGGGTTCTGCGGGTTCTGCCAGTGCTCTACAGCGTCAGCACCAGCCCATCATAGGCCAGCTCGACGCCGGGCGGGAGGCGGGCGCAGGTGGCGGCGTGGCCGAGGTCGTGGCACATGTGCGTGAAATAGGTCCGCCTCGGGGCGATGCGGGCGGCGGCAGCCAGCGCCTCGTCGAGCGAAAAATGAGTCGGATGCGGGCGCTCACGAAGGGCGCCCAGCACGAGCACGTCGAGCCCCTCGAGCAGCGGCCAGGACTCGTCCGGAATCCGGCTGCAGTCGGTCAGATAGGCGAAACCGCCCATGCGCAGGCCGAGAATGGGCCGCTGGCCATGGAAAATCGGCACCGGCACGATCGGCTGGCGGCCGATGCAGAACGGGCCCGCGATGCTGAACAGCTGAAGGTCCGGAATCCCGCCGCCCCGCGGCGTGGCCGGGTCGAACGCATACGCGAACACCGTGCGAATCTCCCGCGCCGTGACCGGGTCCGCGTAGCAGGCCATCGCCCGCTTCTGCAGCGAGTTGTAGCGACGAATCTCGTCAATCCCAAGAATGTGGTCGGCGTGCCCGTGGGTGAAAAGCAGCGCATCGACACGCCGGACGTCATGCCGCAGCGCCTGGGTCCGAAGATCGGGCCCCGCATCCACCAGCAGCACCTGCCCGTCGTCTGTCTCGACGAGCACCGAGGGACGCAGACGCCGGTCGCGCGGATCGGCCGAGCGGCAGACCGCGCAGTCGCAGCCGATCATGGGCACGCCGTGCGAGGTGCCGGTGCCGAGAAACGTGACTTTCACGGGTGTCTTCGCCAGGCCTGGACCGCGGACGGCCGCTACGGCTGGATGATGCGGGACTCCCCCTGCTGCGCCTGGACGAAGCGCAGCCGGAGCTCGTAGAGCAGATCGTCCACCAACCGCTCCTCGGGCTCGATCAGGTTGCCCTTGGTCCGCTCCTGGAGCATGGCGATGAGCTCGATCATCTGCGCCGCCGCCGCCAGGTTCGGCTCCGATTGCTCGCCGGTGTTGGGGTCCGCGATGTCGCCGAAATGCACCGCCGCCGTTGTTGCCAGCGACAGAATGAAGCCGCTGAAAGTAAGGCCGGTTTCCGGAGTATCCACGCTCGAATGCTAGCATATCGCGCATGCCCAAACCCCGGCGGGAACCCCCTATGCCAGGCAGCCCGACACCGCCAGGTGGCGGCGGCACGATGGACCAGTCGCCGGGCGCGGCCGGACGGGGGCGCGGTGACGTGCCCGCAGCCGGCGCCGCGGCCGCCGAGTTCGAGCGGCTCGTCGACATCATGGCCCGTCTCCGAGGGACCGACGGCTGCCCGTGGGACCGGGAGCAGACGCTCGAGTCGCTACGCGGGTTCGTGCTGGAGGAAACCTACGAGGTGCTCGACGCCATCGACCGCGGCGACCACGCCGCCCTGCGGGGAGAGATCGGCGACCTGATCTTCGAGGGCGTGTTCCTGGCGCAAATCGAAGCCGACGAGGGCCGTTTCACTGTCGCCGAATCGCTGCGCGCCATCAACGAGAAGCTGATTCGCCGGCACCCTCACATTTTCGGCGACGGCTCGTCGTCCGCCCGCACCCCGGGCCAGGTGCTCGAACAATGGGAGCAGATCAAGGCCCGTGAGCAGAAGGACGCCGGCGAGCAGCGCTCGCTGCTCCGCGGCGTGCCGAAAGCGCTGCCATCGCTGCTGCGCGCCCACGAGATCGGCTCGCGCGTCGCCGCGGTCGGCTTCGAATGGGCGCGCACCGAAGACGTGCTCGCCAAGATCGAAGAGGAAGTCGCGGAGGTGCGGCAAGCCGTCGAGAGAGAAAGCCAGGCCCGCCGCGAGGAGGAGGTCGGAGACCTGCTCTTCTCCATCGCCAACCTCGCGCGCCGCCTCGGCGTCGAACCGGAGTCCGCCCTTCGCAAGGCCAACGAGAAGTTCAGCGCCCGCTTCGAGGCGGTCGAGCAGGCGCTGGAAGCACGCGGCCGTTCAGTGCACGATTCCTCACTCGAAGAGATGGACGCGGAGTGGGAGAGGGTGAAGGACAGAGGGGAGTAACAAGATGTGCCAAGGTGCCGAGCGCAGTCGCTCAGGGTCGGATCGTCCTCGCCCTCGCGCTCCACGTCTTGAAGACCAGCGCCTTGCCATCGGTGTCGAGGGTGATCGCGCCGTCCTCGTCGGTGCGGAACACCGCTGCACCAGACTGACGGTAGCGATCGACCACCGCCGGCGCCGGATGGCCGAAGCGGTTGCCGCGGCCGGCACTGAAAATCACCGCCGCTGGATGAGTCGCGCGGACGAAGGGCAGACTGCTGGACGACGCGCTGCCGTGATGCGGCGCCTTGACCACCACCAATCGTGCCGGCGTCAGGTGCGGCAGGAGCAGGCGCTCCCCTTCCGCGCCGACGTCTCCCGGCAGGATGATCGAGACGTCCCCGATGCTGATTTCAAGGACGACGGAGTCGTCGTTGCGCACTTTCTGGCGTTCCCACTCCGGCGGCGGAGGGTGCAGGACCCGGACTTCGACGCGGCCGCGATGCTCGTGATCGCCGGCCTGCGTCTCACGCCACGTAACATGCGCCGCGGTGGCGGCAGCCTCGAGCTCGCGCAGCCCGGGGTGCGGCGGCACCGGCACCCCCTCCCACACCACCTGCGGAGTGAACCGCCGCAACACCGCCGGCGCACCGCCGATATGGTCGGGATCGCCATGGGTGACGACCAGCGTATCGAGCCGCCACACCCCAACCGCCCGCAGCACCGGCGAGACGATGCGGCCGCCGATGTCGAAGCTCGATCCGGGAACGCCGCCGGCATCGACGAGCATCGCGTGGCCGTCCGGCAACCGCACCAGCGTTGCATCCCCCTGCCCGACGTCGAGAAAGACCACCCGTAACCAGCCCGGTGGCGGCGGCGCGGCCGCGTCCCTGGCCAGCGCCGGCACGCCCGCCAGAATCAGGGCCGCACAGGCCGCCATGCCCGCCATCCCCGCCCGCGCGAACCGCGTCGCCGCCAGCCAGACAATCGCGGCGGCGTAGTACGCCGACACCAGCCCCCAGGCCGGAGGCAGGACGTCGCGCGAGAGCCAGGGCGCGAGGTCCACCAACCGGGCCGACTGCACCAGCCAGGACGCCGCCAGATGCGTCAGCCAGCCGGATAGCTCCGCCGACAGATCCGCCACCCGCGCCGCGCCAATCCAGGCCAGCGGCGCCGTCCCCAGCGTCGCCATCGACGCGCCCTGGACGACCGTCATCAACGGAATCGCGACAAAGTTCAACGCCAGGCCCGCGAATGTCACTCTGGAAAACACCGCCGCACTGACCGGCAGGATCGCGAGCTCCGCACTGAGCGTCGCCGCGGCCATCGCGGCCGCCGCCACCAGCGCCGCCCGCACGGCACGGGCGCCGAACCCTCCCGCACCGCTGCCAC
>JAYTEJ010000433.1:0-4311 GCA_043735365.1 Acidobacteriota bacterium | reverse complement strand
CCGTGGGAGAAGTTGAGGCGAAAGACGTTGACCCCGGCCGCCACCAGGGCGTCCAGAATCGGGGATGCGGCGGATGCCGGGCCGACGGTGGCGATGATCTTCGTATGACGCATGGACCGTAGCTGGCCTCGGAACCGCGTCGCGAAGCGGCTATTGACGTGGTGATGCGCCGACCGCGTACGGTAATCTGATGCTGGCGCCGGAGGAACCGTGTTGCTGCGCCCGGCCTGTCGCGCCAACAGCTTACCATCCCGGAGCGTGGAGTCTTCTGACGATGGATCACCGATCGCAGACACAGGTGGATGCGTGGCTGCGGGGCGCGTGCGCCGACGCCGAGCGCCGGGCGCTCCCGGGGCTCAAGCCGCTGCTGGAGTCGCTGGCACAATCGACGACGGCGCTGCGCGAGGCGGACCGGATCGCACGGGACGCCGAGGCGGCCGCGGCCGGGACCGCTTCGGGAGCCCCCGGCGCCGCCGACGCGGTGGAGACGACGGAATGACCGCCGCGGATCGCCGGTCGATCGCCGAGGTGGCGCCGCTGCTGCGTAGCCGCGCGCTCTCTCCCGTCGAGCTCACCCGCGCCTGCCTCGACCGCATCGAGGCCCGTCCCGAGCTGAACGCATTCATCACCGTGATGCGCGCTTCGGCGCTCGCCGAGGCCGCCGCCGCCGAACGCGCCATTGCCAGCGGCCAGTATCGCGGCCCGCTCCACGGCGTGCCGATCTCCGTCAAGGACCTGATCGACGTCGCCGGCACCGCGACCACCGCCGGCTCCGCGGTGCCTCCCGGACATCCTGTCCACGACGCGCCGATCGTGACGCGGCTGCGCGAGGCCGGGGCGATCGTGATCGGCAAGACCAACCTCCACGAGTTCGCGTTCGGGACGACCAGCGAAGAGTCGGCGTTCGGTCCGGTGCGCCACCCGATCGACCCGTCGCGCTCCGCCGGCGGATCGAGCGGCGGCGCGGCGGCGGCGCTGCTGGAGGGCATGTGCTTCGCCTCGATCGGCACCGACACCGGCGGCTCGGTTCGCATCCCGGCGGCGGCCTGCGGTGTGGTCGGGCTCAAACCCGGGCTCGGCGAGCTGCCGACGGACGGTATCGTGCCGCTCAGCACGACCCTCGATCATCCCGGCCCGCTGGCGCGGACCGTCGGCGACGCTGCCGCGGTCTTCGGCGCGCTCTGCGGCCGCGCGCCGGCGTTTGCCACCGCGGCGCCCCGGCCGCTGGTGCTCGGCCTCCCCGGCGGCTACTTCTGCGAGCGGCTGCACCCTGACGTGCGCGCCGGGCTGGCGGCGGCGCGCGCCGGGCTCGCGGCCGACGGCCACCGCCTGCAGGCCGTCAGCATCGAAGGCGCCGCCTGGACCGCCACCGTGTATCTCCACATCGTGCTGCCGGAGGCCTCGTGGTTCCACGCCTCGCGGCTCGAGCGCCATGCCGACCGCTATTCACCAGGCGTGCGCCTGCGCCTGGAGATGGGACGCTACATTCTCGCCGAAGACTACGTGCGGGCGATGCACCTGCGCGCCGTGCTGACGCGCGCCGTGGACGCGGCACTGGCCGGGTGCGACGCGCTGCTGCTGCCGACGCTGCCGATCCCGGCGCCGATCATCGGCCAGGCGAGCGTCGAGCTCGACGGACACGAGGAACCGGTGCGGGCCGTGATGCTGCGCCTGACGCAGCTCTTCAACATCACCGGCCATCCGGCGATCGCGCTGCCGGCCGGCACGACCCGCGACGGCTGGCCCGTCAGCCTGCAGCTGGTCGGACGCCGCGGCGCCACGGCCCGCCTGCTCGGCGCGGCCGCCGCCGTCGAAGCGCGGCTGCAGGCGTGAGCGCCGCACGGATAGACGCGGCATGATCTCCAGGGTCTTTCACCGATGGGAGCGGCGCATCGCGGCGGCCGCCGAACATCGCCTGGTCCGACCCTTCGAGTGGGGGCTCGACTGGCTGGAGGGCGTCGAGGCCGACGGCGCCGCGGAGATCGACCGGCTCGACGCCTGGGCCTCGCGGGCGGTCGCGGAAAGCGAGAGCTTCTTCGCCCTGCCACCGACAGACGACTACACGCTCGACGGCGACCGGCTGTCCTTCCCGAGCGCCATCGTCACGCCCCATCCCGAGAACAACCTCGTCCGCGCCCGGTATTTTCCCGACGCCTCGCCACGCGGCCGCCGCCGCGCGGTGCTGGTGCTGCCGCAGTGGAACGCGGACGCCGGCGGACATGTCGGGCTCTGTCAGCTGCTGAATCGCTTCGGCATCAGCGCGCTGCGATTGAGCCTCCCCTACCACGACGCGCGGATGCCGCCGGAGCTGAAGCGGGCGGACTACATCGTCAGCGCCAACGTCGGCCGCACGGCGCAGGTCTGCCGGCAGGCCGTGCTCGATGCGCGGCGCGCCATCGCCTGGCTGTCGCGGCAGGGCTATGAGTCGATCGGCATCCTCGGCACCAGCCTGGGCTCCTGCCTGTCGATGCTCACGGCCGCGCACGAGCCGCTGGTGCGCGCCGCCGCCCTCAACCACATCTCGCCGTATTTCGCGGACGTCATCTGGGACGGGCTCTCGACCGAGCACGTGCGCGAGAGCCTGAACGGACAGGTCGAGCTCGAGGCGCTGCGGCGGCTGTGGATGCCGATTTCGCCGTTCCCGTATATCGAACGCGTCCGCGGCAAGCGCGTGCTGCTGGTCTACGCGCGCTACGACCTGACTTTCCCGGTGGCGCTGTCGCGGATGCTGATCAAAGAGTTCCGCAACCGGGGCATCGACCACGAGGTCGCGGCGCTGCCGTGCGGGCACTACACCACCGGGGTGGGGCCGTTCAAGTGGATGGACGGTTTAGTCCTCTGCCGGTTTTTGAGTCGAACGCTCTAACAAAGGTTCTACGGGGTTCTACGGGGTTCCGCCGGGTTCTGCGAGGTTCGGTTCCACGAGGTTCGGTTCCACGAGGTTCGGTTCCACGAGGTTCGGTTCCACGAGGTCGGTTCCACGAGGTCGGTTCCACGAGGTCGGTTCCACGAGGTTCGTCGGAGTTCCGCCAGGTGGGCTTCGCCGGGTTCCGTTCTACAAGGTTCCGCGCTGTTCCACCGGGCTGGTGCCGGCGGGTCGCCTTGGAGTGTGTGGGGACGCCCCGTGAGTCACCGGGACCCCGTGGAACCCCGCAGAACCGAACCCTGCAGAACCCCGCAGAACCCAGTGGAACCCCGTAGAACCTTTTAAAGGTATTTCAGAACCCCCCGAAGGGCTTCGAAGAGGGCGCTGGCGACGGCGCTGACCAGCGGAGAGACCTGGCCGTTGGCGATGTTCTCGGCGGTGGCGACCGGCTGGGTCACCAGCAGGTAGATGAGCCCGCCGGCGAACACCGCCGTGAGAATTCCGACGATCCCCGCGACGCTGAGGCTGCGCTGGGCAAAGCTCATAAGGCAGGGGCCCAGTCTACAACGAGCCGGTGCAACTCCTGTCTTGGACGAAACCCCTGGCGCCCCGGTTCCACCCGCGCCGGTGGATCAGTCAGCGGTCAGCTCCGCGGGCGCTCCCATGTCCAGCCGGCCGAGAGTGGGCCCGACCGTGTCGCGATCGCCGACGATGACGGTGAGGAGCCGCGACGGATCGATGTGCTTGGCCGCGACTCTGGTGACTTCGGCCCCGTCCACCGCCAGCACCTTCGGGACGAAGGTGGAAAAGTGATCGTCGGGCAGGCCGTGCAGCGCGAGCTGCGCGGCGCCGCGGCTGATCTGCTCGGCGGTTTCGAAATTCCGCGGGTAGCCGCGGGTCAGCGCGGCGCGGCCGGTCTCGAGCTCTGCCGCCGTCACCGGCCGGTCGCCGCGGATGCCGTGCAACTCCGACAACGCTTCGGTCACGGCATCGGCGGTGGCTTCCGACTGCACGCTGGCGTGCAGGACGAACGGACCGGCGCCGCGGCGGAAGTCGAACGACGTCCGCGCGCCGTAGGTATAGCCCTTGTCCTCGCGCAGGTTCATGTTGATGCGGCTGACGAACTGGCCGCCGAGCACCATGTTGAGCACCAGCAGTGCGTGGTAGTCGGGGGTCGAGCGCGGGACCGCGACGTGTCCGATGCGCAGCTCCGACTGCGCCGCTCCGGGCCGGTGCAGCAGCGCCAGGCGCTCGCGCGGCGGCGCCGGCAGGCCGGGGATCGCCGCCTCGGGCAGCGCCGCACCCGGATCGGGCTGCCAGCCGCCAAACGCCGCGTCGACGAGCTCGCCGAGCGCCTCGTGGCTGGCGTCGCCGGCGGCGACCACCGTCAGCCGCGACGGAAGGAACGCCCCCCGGTGATAGGCGCCGACCTCCTCCAGCGTCAT
>JAYTEJ010000432.1:0-1743 GCA_043735365.1 Acidobacteriota bacterium | reverse complement strand
CGCCGTTGCCGCGGGAGGGCGCCGAGGCGTAGGATTTCTAATTCAGGAGGGACAGACGATGCCGAAGTTTGTGATCGAGCGTGAAATTCCCGGGGTGGGGAAGATGAGTGCGGCCGATCTGAAGGGGATCTCGCAGAAATCCTGCGCGGTGTTGAACGGGATGCAAGCCGTGCAGTGGGTGCAGAGCTATGTCACCGGCGACAAGATTTACTGCGTCTACATCGCCCCGGATGAGCAGGCGGTGCGCGAGCACGCCCGCCAGGGCGGCTTCCCGGCCAACCAGGTGTCCGAGGTGATGAACATCATCGATCCGGTGACGGCGGAGTAGCCGGCGCGGATTATTCGACGCGGTAGTTCGGCGCTTCCTTGGTGATGATGACGTCGTGGACGTGGCCCTCGCGGTGTCCTGCGGGGGTCACGCGGATCAGTTTCGCGTCGCGCTGCAGGGCGGGAATGTCGGGGCAGCCGCAGTAGCCCATCCCGGCGCGCAGCCCCCCCACCAACTGGTGGATCATCCCGGCGACGCTGCCCTTGTGGGCGACCCGGCCTTCGATCCCTTCCGGCACCAGCTTCTCGCCCGACTCCGGGCTGCCGTCCAGATCGAACTCGTCCTGGAAGTAGCGATCGCGGCTGCCGCGGCGCATCGCCCCGAGCGAGCCCATGCCGCGGTACTCCTTGAAGCTGCGCCCCTGATACAGGATCATCTCGCCCGGGCTCTCGTCGGTGCCGGCGAACAGGCTGCCGACCATGCAGCAGGAGGCGCCGACCGCCATTGCCTTGGTGATGTCGCCGGAGTAGCGGATGCCGCCGTCGGCAATCACCGGCACCCGGTGCGGCGCCGCCGCCCGGGCGCAGTCGGCAATCGCGGTGATCATCGGCACGCCGATGCCGGCGACGATCCGCGTCGTGCAGATCGACCCGGCCCCAATCCCCACCTTGACCGCATCCACGCCCAGATCGATGAGCGCCTCGGTGGCCTCGGCGGTGGCGATGTTGCCGGCGATCAGATCGACGTCGCTGAACTGCCGCCGGATCTTGCGGATGATATCGAGCACTCCCTGCGAGTGGCCGTGGGCGGTGTCGACAACCAGCACGTCGACGTGCGCGGCGACCAGCGCCTCGGCGCGGGCGAGCGCGTCCTTGCCGGTGCCGATGGCGGCGCCGACGCGCAGCCGGCCGAGGTTGTCCTTGCAGGCTGAGGGGTACTTGACCAGCTTCTGGATGTCCTTGACGGTGATCAGCCCCTTCAGCATGTAGCGGTCGTCGACCACCAGCAGCTTCTCGACCTTGTGGCGGTGGAGGAACTCGCGCGCCTGCTCGAGGGTGGTGCCGACCGGCACGGTGAACAGCGGATCGCTCGTCATGATGTCGGCGATCGGCCGGTCGAGGTTGCTCTCGAACCGCAGATCGCGGTTGGTCAGGATCCCGACGAGCTTGCCTTCCTTGCCGCCGTCGGCAGTGATCGGCACTCCCGAGATCCGGTACTTCTTCATCAGCTCGAGCGCTTCGTAGATCCGGTTCGACGGCGAGAGCGTGATCGGATTGACGATCATGCCGCTCTCGGAGCGCTTGACGCGATCGACTTCCGACGCCTGCTCTTCAATCGACAGGTTCTTGTGGATGATGCCGATGCCGCCCTGCTGCGCCATCGCGATCGCCAGCCGCGACTCGGTGACGGTATCCATCGCGGCGCTGAGCAGCGGCACGTTGACGCGGATGTTGCGCGTCACCCACGACCCCACG
>JAYTEJ010000431.1:0-19810 GCA_043735365.1 Acidobacteriota bacterium | reverse complement strand
AGAAACAGCGGCAACTGCGCCGGAACCACACCCCACAGATACCCCTGCCCCAGCGCGACGAAGCGGGCCGGAAAGCCGGTGTAGTTCACCGCTCCCTCTGTCAGTCCTTCGGCGATGCCGCGGAAGAGCGAGAACGTCCCGAGCGTGACGATGATGGGCGGAATGTTCAGCCGCGCGATCAGCAGCGCGTTGAGCGCGCCGCCCGCGGCGCCGGCCAGCAGGGCCAGCCCCCCGGCCGCCGCGATCGGCAAATGCCAGTCGCGGAACGCCGCCCCGAACACCACCGCCGCGAGCCCCATCATCGAGCCGACCGACAGATCGATCCCGCCGGTGATGATGATCGGCGTCAGGGCGACCGCCAGCAGGCCGAGCTCGACGCTCAGGCGCACGATTTCGAAGAAGTTGCCGACGGTGAAGAAGTTCCGCGCCACGAGCGCGAAGAGCACGACTTCGGCCGCCAGCGCCAGCAGCACGATCCATTCGCCGTTCGGGCACCAGCGCGCGCGCCAGCTCCGGATCATGCCGGCGCCGCCGCCGGCACCGCCGCCCGGACCGCCCGCCGCTCCCGCATCGCATCGATCGCCACCGCGGCGAGGATGATGGCGCCCTGCAGCGCCCGCTCCCAGTAGGCGTTGACGCCGAGGAAGGTCAGCGCCGGGCCGATGGCGCCGAGCAGGACGACGCCGAGCAGGGTCCCGCCCATGTGCCCCTGGCCGCCGCGGATGGAGGCGCCGCCGACGACCGCCGCCGCGATTACCTTCATCTCGAGGCCGATGCCGGCGTTGCTGGGAATCTGGTTGAAGCGCACCGAGTTGAGCACCGCGGCCAGCCCCGTCAGCGCGCCGGCGGCCGTGAACACCGCCCAGGTAATCGAGGTGGTGCTCAACCCCGCCAGCCGCGCCGCCTGCGGGTTCGAGCCGACGGCGTAGACCATGCGCCCGGCAGCCAGATGGCGCATCGCCCAGCTCAGCCCGAGCTGCAGCAGCGCCACCAGCCCGATCGCGACGAGCGGATAGGCGGCCTGCGAGAGGCCGAACCATTGAAAGCCCGCCGGCAGGTCCTGCACCCAGGCCCCCTGCGTCGCCCAGCGCAACCCGTCCCTGAGCGCCACCATCGTCGCCAGGGTGACGACCACCGACGGGATGCGGACGTAGGCAACGAGGGCGCCGTTCAACGCGCCGAGCGCGCCGCCGGCCAGGCAGGCCAGCAGGGCCGCCATCACCACCGGGATGCCTGCCTTGGCCGCGAGCCCGGCGGCGACGCCGCAGATGGCGAACGCCGATCCCGCCGAGATGTCGATATTGCCGGTCAGGATCACCAGCGTGGCGCCAAGCGCCACGATCAGCACCGGCATGTTGCCCAGGAACAGGTCGCTGAGGTTGTCGCGAGCGAAATAGCCCGGGGCCACCGCCGCCAGGGTCAACCCGAGGGCGACAATCACGAGGGCGATGGAGACTTCGCGTCGATACCGGGTCAGCATCAGAGTGGCGCGGAGATTATCCATTACTTGCGCCGGGGCCGCCCAGCCTCGGGGCCGCGAGGTAACATCCCGGCCGATGGTTCCTGTTTCTTTGCGCCCCGGACGGCCGGATTTCCGCATGACCCGCGGGCCGGGCCTCAGGTCCGCCGCCAGCGCCTTGTGCATCGCGCTGTTTGTCGTCGCGGCCGGTGCCCGCGCCGCGGCCCAAAGCGAGCTCCGCTGGGCGGCGGATCCCGAGGGCGGAGCTCCCTACGTGGAGGCCGATCCCGCCGATCCCGCCCGCGTTCAGGGCTTCGAGGTCGAGATCGCCGCGCTGCTGGCGCGGGCGCTCAGACGCACGTCGCGCTTCATCGCCGTCGCCTACGCCTCAATCGACCAGTCCGTCGCCCGCGGCGACGCCGACCTCGGCCTCAACGGCCTCGAGGACACGCCCGGGCGCCGCGCCGCGATGGCGGTCAGCCTGCCCTACTACGAGTTCCGCGAAGTACTGTCGGTCAGAACCGCCGACGCCCCGAGGCTGCGGACGCTGGCCGATCTCGCCGGCCGGCGCGTCGGCACGCTCGGCGGCACCATCGCCTACGACATCCTGCTCACCGGCGGACGGCAGTACGGCTTCGAGGCGGTGTCCTACGACGACGATGTGCATCCGTTCAGCGATCTGGTGCTGGGGCGCATCGACGCGGTCCTGCTCGACAACGTCATCGCCGAGCGGCGCAGGCGGCAGATGCCTGGCGTGTCGGTCCAGCCCGGCAGCGTCGCCACCGGGCACTACGTCGCGGTCCTCGCGCCGCAGCACGGCGCGCTCCGCGACACCGTGAACCAGGCGCTGCTCGCCGCTGTGCGCGACGGATCGCTCGAGCGCATCCTGAAGACGTGGGGGATCTGGACCGACGACCAGCCGGCGTTCTTCGCCCGGCTGCTGGCGGGCGACGCCATCGCCCCCAGTGTCGGCGCCGGCGGCGACGCCGCCGCCGCGCTGCCGGGGCGATGGACCCTCACGGTCCGCTACCTGCCGACCCTGGTCCGCGCCGCGGGCGTCACCCTGGTGCTCTCCTGTCTCGGGATGGCGCTCGCGGTGGCGCTGGGCGTGCTCATCGCCAGCGGCCGGGTGTATGGCGCGGCGCCGGTGCGGCTGGCGCTCACCGCCTACGTCGAGCTGATGCGCGGCACGCCGATCCTGCTCCAGTTGTTCGTGATCTATTACGGTCTCGCCGCCGCCATCCGGCTCCCCGCCTTCGTCGCCGCACTCGCGGGTCTGGCGTTGAACTACGCCGCGTATGAGAGCGAGATCTACCGCGGCGCGCTGGAGGCGGTGTCCGCCGGTCAGCTGGAGGCGGCGCGCACCCTCGGCTTCAGCGAGCGCCAGATCCTCACCCTCGTGCGTGGACCGCAGGCGTTCCGCGCCGCGCTGGCGCCGATGACCAACGACTTCGTCGCACTGCTCAAGGACTCGTCACTGGTCTCGGTCCTCACCGTCGTCGAGCTCACCAAACAGACGCAGATCTTCGCCGCCAACATCGGCAGCTGGGTCGTGCCGGGCACGCTCTGCGCGCTGCTCTACCTGCTGATGTCGCTGCCGCTGTCCGCCGCGGCGAGGTCACTCGAGCGGCGATGGCAGGCGCCGACCGCATGACCCCCGTCCTCGACGTCCGCGGCGTCCGGCTTCGTCGCGGCGAGCGCGAAGTTCTCCGCGACGTCACCTTCAGCGTGGCGCGGGGCGGCTTGACGGCGCTGATGGGATCGTCGGGCTCCGGCAAGACGACAATGCTGCGGGCGGTGGCCGGGCTCGAACGCTTCGACGAGGGGACGATTGGCGTCGAGGCCCTCGAGCTCTCCGGGGGACGGCCGCCCTCGCGGGCGGCCCTGCGCACGTGGCGAAAACAGATCGGGATGGTCTTCCAGTTCCATCACCTGTTCGAACACCTCACCACGCTTGACAACGTCACCCTGGCACCGGTGCGCGTGCGCGGGGTGTCGCGCGCCGACGCGGCCGCGCGGGCGCACGAGCTGCTGCGGCTGCTGGGCGTCGACCATCGGGCGCGGGCGCTGCCGCGGGAGCTCTCCGGCGGCGAGGCCCAGCGGGTGGCGATTGCCCGGGCGCTGGCGATGGATCCGCCGCTGCTGATGATGGACGAACCGACCGCGTCGCTGGATCCAGCCCGCCGCGCCGACCTCGGCGCGCTGCTGCACGGCCTGACGGCCCGGGGCCGGACGATTCTGGTGTCGACGCACGACGCCGGCTTCGCCGGAGAGTTCGCCACCGCGGTGCTGACGCTGGACAACGGAACCATTGGGCGGCGCGAGCCCCGGTGAGCGGGTCAGCGGTAGGACGCCGGCCGGACGCGCCGCGCCCGCAACGGCGAGACGCGGGCGATGGTGTCGTAGTCGCGGTCGCCGTGGAGGATCTCGAGGCCATGGCGGATGGCGCAGGCGGCAATCAGGCAATCCATCCCCGAGCGGATCGTCAGCCCGGCCCGTCGGGCGCTACGGTAAATCGCCACCGCCTCGTCGAAGACGCCGGCCGACAGCGGCGACTCGACGATCGGCATGGCCGCCATCGCCTCGCGGGCGAGCTGGAAGGCGCGCTCGTCGCGGAACCCCTGAAGGACCTCCTGCATCACCGGCAGGCAGGTCACCACATCGTCGAACTCGACGACGCCATCGAGGCGGAGCCGGGACGGCCTGCGGAAGACCTCAATCCAGATGGAGGTGTCAACGAGCAGCACGGCGCCTGGTCCGGTAGGGGCCGCGATCCTCGCGGACCACGGCCAGGTCGCCTTCCCACAGGCCGGAGCCGGCGAGGTCGAGGATCTTGCGCGCCTTCGCCCGACGAACGAATTCCTCGAGCGCCCGTTCGACGGTGCGCGAGTAGGTACGCTCCCCGCTCAATCGCGTGGCTTCTTCGAGCAACTCACCGTTGAGCACAAGATTCGTACGTTTCATACACATAGAGTGTAAGACCAGGCCCTCCTTCTGTCCAGTGCGGCACGCCCGGCGTGTCAACGCCCGGCGGCAGGCGGCTGCCTGTGCTTGAAGCGACAATCCCGTCGCGGCTGAGCCGGCGGCCGGACGAAATTATCCGCGCCCGGCGCATCGGCCGCGGCTCGACCGGTGTCGATCTCAATGCCATTCCGGTCTCGGCGATCGAGCGGATCGAGATCCTGCGCGACAGCGCGCGGCGTATGTCGACGTCGAAGGGGACTTTCTCAAGTGGCTGCGGCTCGGCTTCGCCGGCCGCACCGAGCAGGCTGACCGACGCCGAGGTGTCGTACCGGGTCGCGAAAACGCTGACGCTGGCGGCTGGGGCGCAGGACCTCTTCAACGTCTTTCCGGACCGCAACACCACCGTCAACTCGTTCAACGGCATCCGGACGTTTCCGAGCCAGCCGCCGTTCGGGATGAACGGCCGCACCGTCTACGGCCGGATCGCCTGGAAGCGCTGACCGTGTGAGATGATCGCGGTCATGGCGGACCGCAACGGCGCGCGGATCGTGTTTTCGAGCGGGGTCGGCCGGGTCTGCCCGGGGTGCGGCTGGCCGAGCGCCAGCTGCCGGTGCAGCCGGAAGGGTGCGGACGAGGCGGTGCCGGCGCGGGTCGTGGCCAAGCTACGGATGGAGAAGGCTGGCCGCGGCGGAAAGACCGTCACCGTGGTGTTCGGGCTGCCGGCCAACGCCGGGTTCCTCAAGGATCTCTGTCAGGATCTGAAGCGATCCTGCGGCACCGGTGGTGCCATCGTCGATGGCACCGTCCAGCTGCAGGGAGACCTGCGCGACCGGGTCCGCGCGGCGCTCATCGCCAGGAATTTCACCGTCAAGGGCTGACGCCCGGCGCCGGCGAACGCCTAGAAACTGACGATGGTGACGCCGGGGTTGTCAGGGTCCAGCCGGTAGCCGCGCACCGAGGGCATCTCGCGCAGCCGCTTCTGCACCGCCGCCTTGAGCCGGCCGCCGCTGCGGCCGTGAATGATCCGTGCGAACGCCTGGCCGTCGAGCAGCATCTCGTTCAGAAATCCATCGAGCGTGTCGATCGCCTCGAGCACGGTCTGGCCGTGGAGATCGATGGCGCGTCCGGCGGCGACCGCCGTCCGGTCGTCGGGAACACGTGCGCTGACCGCCGCGTCCCTGCCGCCGCCGCGGCGCCGTCGGACAGGCTCGACGGGCGTGAGCTGATCCCCGGACACCACAATGGCGCGGCCTTTGATGTCGACCAGATAGCGGTCGGCGTTCCGGACTTCACGGACGACCCCGGAGCCGAGCGCGCGCACGTGGACGGCATCGCCGGCAGAAAAGCCCATGGCGTCAGCGGCCGAAGAGGCCGCGCAGCCGGCGCTTCAGCTCGTCCTCAACCCCTTTGCCGATAATGCTCTTGAGATCGAGCCCGAAGTCGGGGGCATCGAGCGTGCCGGAGATGGTCAGCGGGATCTCGAGCTCGCCGCGGCTGTTGCGCAGGCCGGACAGTTGGCGCACGCCGCGCATCGCCGCGGCGGCCGTCTCCGCTGACAGAATCGCTTTGCCCTTCAAGGCCAGCGAGCGGTCGAAGCCCATCGTCCCTTCCGCCTCGACGCGCACCTGGCCCGCCTCGAGCACCAGATCGCTGGTCGTGGCGCGTCCGCTGCCAAGCGCCAGGGTCGCCGACAATCGCTGGAACTTCGTATCGCGGGCGTCCCCCTCGGTCAGGTGCGCGGCGCGGTTGATCGCGGCGAGCAGCGGAAACTCCCGGATGACGCCGTCGCTAATCACCAGGTGGGCGGTGCCGGCGACGGTGTCGGCCAGCGCCGCGTCCAGACGGCCCTGGAGGTTCCCCGCGACCACCGCGGTTCCGCCAACCCGCGCGTCCGAGGCCGAGAGCGCGTTGAGAAAGGCGCCAAGATCCAGCTGCGTGACCCGGCTGTCGATGCTCCATCGCGGCTCGCCCGCCATGTCGACGACCACGGAGCCCCGGTGCGTGCCGCGGTAGATCGAAAACGCGGTGGGATCCAGGACGAGACGCGCACCATCGAGCGTGAACGGTGCGCTGAACTGCTGCAGCCGCAGCGGCGCGAGCTCGAGATCGGGCGCGCGCAGCGTGCCCTTGCCAGACAGCCGGGAAGAACGGCGGTCGATGGTCAGGGCAATCGATGCCGCGGCCGGCGCGTGCAGGCGCAGCAGGTCAGGACGGGACGCGCCGACCAGGCCGAGCAGCGCCGGCAGGTCCGCGTCGGCAATCGCCTCGCTGCTGAAGTCGAGGTGCGCGGCGGCGGCGTCCGTTCTGGCCTCGCCGGTGATTGCGGCGCCGCCAATCCGCCCGCTCACCGGCGCCAGCCGCAGGCCGGTGTCGGTCGAGACGATCTCGGCCTCCACCCGGTCGATGCTCGAGGTCTGGCGCATCCCGCCCGCGGCCTGCTCGTCGAAGACCTGCAGACGCCCGCCATTGACCCGGACGCGCTGGACGCTGATGCCCGCCTGCCCGGCAGGCGTCGGCGCGGGGACCGCGCTCGGCAGGTGCCAGGCGCCGCTGCGATCGCGCAGCACCGAGACCGTCATGCCCTCGAGCCGGACGTCTTCGATGACCGCCGGCCCGCGGATCAGTGAGCGGAGCGTGGGGACGATGGTGATGCGATCGACGGAGACCGCAGGTGCGGTGCCAGCGGCAGGGCCGACCGTGACGTTGGCGCCGGTGACCGCCAGCCGCGGCAGTACGGCGATGCTCAGCCGGCCGATGTGTACCGGCTGGCCGAGCATCGCGGTGAGGCGGGTTTCGGCGGCAGAGCGAATCGATCCGCCGTCGAGGACGCGGCGCACGAGCACGGCGCTGGCAGCAGCAAGCACCACCAGCGCGATGACGACGACGAGCGCAACGCGGCCGGATCGACTTGCCATCAGCCTATTCGAGCGGAATCTTGCTCTTGTGCTTCGCCAGCCACTGGTCGAAGGTCTGGAGCTCCGGGTTGAGCGAGCGAGCCAGCCCGGTATCACGCTGTGCGAGCACCTGCGGCTCGAAATCACGATAGACCTGGAACATGTTGCCCAGTTCGTCGGCACCCGGGAACCCGAACTGGCGGTAGGCGTCAGGCTCGACGGCGTGGTACTTGACGTTCACCCCGAGCCCCTTCGACATCTTCCCGGCCATCTCGTCGAGCGTCAGGTCCTCTCCGCCGACGCCGACGGTCTTGCCGATGTACTTCGGCCCGGCCTTGAAGATGCCGTAGGCAATCTTGCCGATGTCTTCCGCGGCAATCCCCGAGAGCCGGGCCTTGCCCAGGGGCAGTGTCCAGCCGTAGTTTCCGTCCGCCTGCTTCTTCGGCGCGAGACCGAAGGCGTAAATGTTGTCCCAGTAGAACGTCGTGATCAGGAAAGTCGCGGGCAGGCCCTTGAAGAACGCGTCGGCCTCCGCCTTGGCGTCGAAGTGCGGCACGCGGTACTTGCCCTGCAGCATCGGCATCCGGGCGTCGTCGGGCTTCATCAGCGGGCGCGTATCCTCGAGCGTTGACCAGATGACGTGCTGCAGCTTCGCCGCCTTCGCCGCCGCGGCCAGGTTCTTCGCCTGCGCGGTCTCCTTCTCGGCGGAGAAGTGCTCCCAGAAGTTGGTCACGCAGTAGGCGCCGTAGGCACCGGCAAACGCCTTCTCGAGGCTCTTGACGTCGTCGATATCCGCCTGGACGACCGCGGCGCCTTCCGCCGCGAGTGCCTGCCCCTTGTCCTTTTTGGGATCGCGGGTGATGGCGCGGCAGGCGAATGGCCCGTTCTTGTCGGCGAGGATGGCGCGCGCCAGTCCTCCGCCCTGCGAGCCGGTCGCCCCCACCACTGCAATGATCTTCTTCTCGGCCATCGTGCATCTCCTTCTTGATCGACGCGGGGTGAGCAGACGCCGGGCGTCCGGCGCCCGGGCGCTCCCCACCCGGATCATTCTGTCACGGGTGGTGCGCACGGGGGGCTCCCGTCCGGGATGGAGGCGGGCGTAACGACACGGCAATGAGGCAAGATTGAAGGCATATGACGCAGACACTCGAACTGGGCCTCGACACCTTCGGAGACGTGACCAGCGACCAGGACGGAAAGCCCCTGCCTCAGGCCGAGGTTCTCCGCGACGTCCTCGCACAGGGGGTGCTCGCCGACCAGGCGGGCGTGGACTTCATCGGCCTCGGCGAACACCATCGCCCCGATTTTTCCATCTCGGCGCCGGAGGTGGTGCTCGCCGCCATCGCCGCCCGAACGACGCGCATCCGTCTGGGGTCGGCGGTCACGGTGCTCAGCTCGGACGATCCAATCCGCGTCTTCCAGCGCTTTTCGACGCTCAACGCGCTCTCCAACGGACGCGCGGAGGCGATCGTGGGACGGGGATCGTTCACCGAGTCGTTTCCGCTGTTCGGGTACGACCTGTCCGCCTACGAAACGCTGTTCGAGGAAAAGCTCGACATCTTCGCGAAGCTGATCGCCGGCCAGCCGGTGACGTGGAGCGGACGGACGCGGCCGCCGCTCGTCAACCAGCACGTCTACCCGCCCAGCGAAACCACGCCGCTCCGGACCTGGGTTGCCGTCGGCGGCACCCCGGCGTCGGTGGTCCGCGCCGCCCGCTACGGATTGCCGCTGATGCTGGCGGTGATTGGCGGCAGCCCCGAGCGCTTTCTGCCGCTGGTGGACCTCTACCACCGCGCCCTCGAGAAATCCGGGCAGCCGCTGCAGCCGGTCGGCGTCCACTCGCCGGGGCACATCGCCGCCACCGACGACGCGGCGCGGCAGGAACTCTGGCCGCACTACTCGGTGATGATGAACCGCATTGGCGCCGAGCGCGGCTGGCAGCCGATGGAGCGGCGGCAGTTCGAGCAGGCGGCCGGCCCAGACGGCGCGCTCTTCGTCGGGTCGCCGGACACCGTCGCCACCAAGATCGCCAGAGTGGTGAAGGCGCTCGGGCTGTCGCGCTTCGACATGAAGTACAGCCACGGCACGCTGCCGCACGAGACCCTCCTGGCCAGCATCGAGTTGTATGGGACCCGGGTGGCGCCGCGGGTGCGGGAGCTGCTCGGCTGAACGCCGCTTGACCACAGCCGCCGCGATGTTCAAGGATGAACGCCATGGCTGACAACAAAGAGAGCGTCGTCTATCTCGACGCGGCGAACGCCAGGCTGCCCGACGGTGTCCTCGGACTCGCGGCGCTGACAGCGGCGGTCCAGAACGGCTGCCGCGTGTTCGTGCACTACAACGGCCCGACCGATCAACTGGCGGGCATGTGCACCGGCATGGCCGTGCTCGATCCGGGCGCCAGCCCGCACCCTCCCCACCAGCACGCCGAGGAGGAATTCATGATCGTGGCGGACGGCACCGGAGAGATCGTCTGCGACGCCAAGACGACCCAGGTGGGGCCCGGGGCGATCATGTACTGCGCCGCCAACGTCCTCCACGGCATCGTCAACACCGGCCAGGTGCCGATGACGTTCTACTGGTCGAAGTGGATCGCCAAAGGCGTCTGAGCGGAGGTCAGCGGTCCCGCGCGCGGGACGCGTCGACGACTTCGAAGACGTAGCCGTTGACCGGCTCCCGGAAGAAGAAGCGCTCGAAGGGGGTCGCACGGAGCGGATCGATCAGTACGCCCCCGGCGCTGACGAGGCGCGCCTTCAGCGCCGTGAAGTCCGCAAGCGGATGGAATAGCGCCACGTGGCGGCCGAACTCCCCCTCATAGGGGCCGGATTCGAAGCCGTCCACGAAGAAGACGTGCATCTCCTGCCCCCGCCCGATGTCGAGCCAGAGCGCTTCGACCGGCGAGTTGCCGGGGACAGCGTTGCGGGCGTATCCGAGGGTTTGCTCGAAGAACGAGGCGGTGCCGTCGACGTCGCGCGTGGGCAGGGTCAGATGCGCAAGGCTCATCCGGGGATTGTCGCATCCCCCGGGTCCTTGCCGCGAACCGCAGCCCGTCGGTCGCCCCTCGGGGCTACCGGCCGCGGCTGTGGGTGGAATTGACGGAGGGTGAAGCCGCGCGCGTCGTCTGCACAGCCACGGCTGCGAAGAAGAGCACGACGAGCAGGAATCCAAATGCGGCGCCAACAGTGCGGGTCATTGTTTCAAAAACTCCAGGGAACACCTGAAGCTAGAGCAATGGCTATACCGGCCCGCGAACAGCAGTGTTTCCTGGGGTTTCGCGCGGCGGCAGCCCCAGCCGGTGGCCGGCGATGACAGAATTGGCAGCGGCGTGACGATACGGTGGGCGGGGCCAGCCCCGAGCGCCGGCTACTTCTTCCCCACCCACCTCACCGCATTCGTCAGCAGCGTCCGGAACGCCGGCAGATCGTGGACGCGCTCGTCGTGGCCGAGGGCGATGCCGACGATGCGGGCCGACGGGTGCGTCGTGATCCAGACAGACGGGTGGGGCTTGCTGAACTTCACGCTCGGCGAGGTTTCCGCGAGCACTTCGATCGGCGCGGTGCCGGCCGGCACTTTGTCCGGTTCGGCGTTGATGTAGTAGAGCTCGTCCTCGACGTCGAACGACGCCGGCACCCCCTTCATGACCGGATGATCGGGCTTGACGGCATTGACCGAGAATTTCGCGATGCGGTCGTGGCCGCGGGCGCCGCCGCCGACGATGCGGGCGTTGAGCTCGGGCCACTGGGCGTAGCCATACCAGGTACCGGGGTGGAGCATCACCAGCCCCTTGCCGCGATCGGCGAAGTCCATGACCGCCTGGCGATACTCGGGCGTGTCGAAGAACTGGCGGTTGACGCTGATGATGGCGACGTCCGCCTTGCCGAGCTCCGTGGCCGCCTGATCGCGGTCTTCGGTGTAGTTGACGCTGAAGCCGGCGGCCGTCAGCGTTGCCGCGTCGGTGCCGCCGAAGAAGCGGCCGAAGTCGTGAGAACTGCCGCCGCCGATGACCAGCACCTTCAGCTTGCCCGGTGCCCAGACAATCGGCTTCGTCTCCGGCAGCGGTGCGTCGCCGCGCCCGCCCGCCTTGCCCCCGGGCACGATCTCTTTGGCGTCCTGCACCGTCGCGGAGGCCAGGAACGCCATGATGTCGCGCAGCGGCCCCGCGCCAAGCGCGTCGAATCCTTCGGGCATCAGCGACCGGCGGGTGTTGTCGCGTGTCGCGATGTCCTCTTTCTTGATCTCGACGTCCCCCCCGGCGCTCCGCAGCGTCAGGCTGGCGGCGTTCTCGTTGGCGATGATGCCGCTCAGCGTCTCCCCTTTTTTGGTGGTGACGTTCCACTGCCAGAAGCTGGGATCGACCTGGCGATTGGGATCGACGATGTGGGCCAGCAGCTCGGAGCGTGGGTGCACGCCCATGCCGTTCAACGGCGGGCCGACGTCCTTGCCGATGTCGCCGAGGCGGTGGCAGCTCGCGCAGGTGCCGGTGAACAGCGCCCGGCCCCGGACGGCGTCCCCGCCCTGGTCGATCTCCGGCAGCAGCGCGGCGATGGCGTCGGCACGCTGCCTGACCTGCGGCGTCAGCGCCTCGAGCACCGTCGCGGCCTGCTGCGCCACCTGCCCGTTGGGATGGGTGCGGAGGCGGGCCACGTTCGCCGGGCCGAGCTGCGCGGGCGTGATGCGCCCGGCCTGCATCGCCGTCAGCAGGGCGGCAGCGGACTCCGGGCGCTTGAGGATCTGATCGAAGACCGGCGTCGAAAGTGACTTCTCGAGCGCGCCGACGAGCGCCGCATCGGCGTCCGCGCCGGGGTGGTCGCCGATCGTCGCGACGAGGCGGGTCTTGAGCGCGTCAGGGACCGCTGGGTCGCCAAGCTGCGGCGCCAGTGCTGCCAGCACCGCCGCCCGCTGCGACGGCAGCATGAGCAGGCTGTCTGCCAGCTCCGCCCGCCTGCCGGCGGCCGTCGCGGACCCGCTCAGCTCGCGCAGCAGCGCAGCCGCGCGCGACTCCGCGGAGGCTTTCAGCACCCCCGCGGTATCCCATCTGGCCACGATCGGCAGCGCGGTGGCGGTCGTTGCCGGATCCTCCAGCAGCGCCCTCATCGCCTTCGTGGCCGCCGCATCCATCATCAGGGTGCCGCTCATCTGCGTCACCGCCCGCACCACCGCGACCTTCAGCGGCACCGCCTGGGGACGCGCACCCGCCGCGGCCGCCAGCAGCCGGCCCGCCTCAGCCGGCAGGGCCGCAGGCAGTATCGCGGTGACCAGTTCGGTGAGCGCCTCCGGCTTTGCGTAGGCCAGCGCGTCGACGACGTAGGCGGCCGCCGCCGCGGCCGCCCCCGCCGCAATCGCCGACCGGGTCCAGTTGTCGGTCGCCTGCGCGAACGCGTCCAGCATCTCCCGCCGCGCCGGTGCCGCGCCGGCGGCCGACGCCTGCTCGTAGAGTCGCAGCGCCTTGCTGCCCATCGGCCGGCTGACCTTCGCCAGCCGCGGATCGCCGGCGAAGTTCTCGCGCGCCAGGCGCCACGCCGTCGATTTCACGTGCGCGTTCGGGCTCGTCTCCATCACCCGCAGCAGCCCGGGGAGATCACCCGGGTCGAGCACCGGGACGTCCAGCTTCTTCGCCTGCTTGTGCTGCACCCGCCAGATGCGTCCAAAGAAGTGGTCGCGGTCCGGGCGCACCGCGGCGTTGGCCGGGCCGTGCAGCGGACCGCGGGTGTCGTTGTGGATCACCGCCTGGTTGTAGAAATCGACGATGTAGAGCGCGCCGTCGGGGCCGACGCGGGTCTCGATCGGCCGGAACCACATGTCGCGGCTGCGGATGAACTCGGTCTCCTCGCGTCCCGCTTCCTTGTGGGTGGTGTAGCTGACGCCGTCCGGGGTCACGAACTGCTGATGGACGATGTTCAGCGTTGGCTCTCCGGTAAAGTAGGCGTAGTTCCACTTCTCCGGCCAGGCGCCCCCCTCGTAAATCGCGCAGCCGGCGGCGGCCGTGAACTGGCCGACCAGATCGATCTGGACGTAGGCCTGCTCGGGCCAGGTCATCAGCGGATAGGTCTTCTGGCCGGTGATCATCCCCTTCCACGACGTCGTCCCCGGCACCTTGGCCTTCGCCAGGATCGATTCGGGCAGGACGGTATGGAAGAAGACCGTGCCGCTGGTCGGCTGGGTCCAGAACACCTGGCCGTCCCAGGTGATGTCGAGCCCCCAGGTGTTGCCGCCGCGGCTGCTGTATTGCTCGAAGGCGCTGCCGTCCGGCTTGAAGCGGACCACGCCGCTGCCGTCGCGGCCGAACTGCCGGCTGCCGTCGGGAGAGGTGACGTTGCCGACGCTGTAGCCGTGGGTCGCGTAGATCCAGCCGTCGAGGCCCCAGCGCAGGTTGTTGATGACCGCGTGGGTGTCGGTGATGCCGAGACCGGTATACAGTTTGGTCCGCTTGTCGGCGACGCCGTCGCCATTGGTGTCTTCGAGATACCAGATGTCGGGCGAGGTCGAGGCGATGACGCCGTGGCGGTAGAGCACGAAGCCGGTCACCAGCTCTAGCTTGTCGGCGAACACCTGCTTCTTGTCCATGATGCCGTCGCCGTTGGTGTCGGACAGGATCGAGATCGTGTCCTCTGGATCGCGGTCCTGGACCTTCGGCTGCAGCGACCCGGTGTCCTTCCACGGCGTCGTGTTGGGCACCCGTCGTCCATTGGGGTATTCAGGCGTCTCGGAGACCCACAGCCGCCCCTTTTCGTCCCAGTCGATGTCCATCGCCTTGCGAATCAGCGGCTCGGACGCCACCAGCGAGATGTCGAAGTCCGGGTGCACCTCGAGCTTCGCCGCCGCCTTCAGCGGGTGCGTCGGCCCGCCCTCGACGTAGCGCAGCGCGTCACCGCGTTCGTCCGCGGCCAGCAGCTGATCGACGTCGGTGCGCTTGCCCGCCCAGGCGATGCCGCGCAGCAGGATGGCCCGATAGTTGGGCCGGTTGAAGTTCTCGTAGAGATGGCCGGGGATCGAGACGAACGACCGGTACGAAGCGCTGCCGCCTTCGATGGTCCGCTCGTAGGTCCACATCTGCGGCTGGTAGTCGTAGATGCTGACCTGCTTGCCCCCGCTGGTCAGCTCCTCGGCGCGCTTCTGTGCCGCGGCGTTGCGTGCGCCGGACGCCTTGGGGGTGTAGGCCGCGGCCAGCACCCGCACGTCGGGCCGCAGATCCATGTCGTAATAGATCTCGTCGTCCATCGCCCAGTTCGACACGTCCCTGGTGATCGGGCTGTCGCGGTCGGTGAAGTAGAGCTGCATCGGCCCTTCCAGCCACTTCGTCGTCCCGTTGCGCCACGAACCGCCGGTGATGTCCTTGTACCAGTCGGGATCGGTTGACACCGCCGCGGCATGGATCACCACCAGTCCGCCGCCGCGTGCCAGGAAGTCGTTGAGGTTCTTGCGGTCGGCCGAATCGGGGATGTTGCCGGCATCCTGGGCGTGCAGCACCAGCACGTCGGTGTCGTCGAGCTGCGCCCTGGTCGGAAAGGCGTCGCCGCCGGTCGCCCGCGCCCCGCGCGCGTTCAGCAGCGGCACCCACTCCTTCAGGAAACGCGGATGGTCGTGGGCCCCTGGACCATGCGACTTCGGCCCGGACCGGATGAACACACGCAGCGGGTGCTGCGCCGTATTCTGGGGACCAGGCAGCAGCGTCAGGGCGGCAGCAACGAGCATGAAGATGAATCGCATGGCAGGGTCGGACTATAACGGCGCGCCCGGCAGGGGTCAAACCTGGCGCGCCGGTTGAGGGTATGCTGTAGCGCCGCTTCCGCTGGCGCCGGCACGCGATGTCCTCAGTCTTCCTGATCGCCACGCTCGATACCAAAGGCCGCGAAGCCGATTTCGTCCGTCAGCTGCTCGGCGCCTGGGGCGTGGCCGTCACCCTCGTCGACGCCGGTGCGCTCGGCGCCCCCGCGGTCGAGGCAAACGTCTCCCGGGATCAGCTGTTCGCGCTCGGCGGCGCGCCGCTCGACGAGGTGCGGCGCAGGGCGGATCGGGGCGAGGCCGTTACCGTCGCGGCGCGCGGCGCCGCGCGGCTGGCGCGCGAGGCCTACGCCCGCGGCGACCTCCAGGGCGTCCTCGGGCTCGGCGGATCGGCCGGGACCACGATCGCGACCGCGGCGATGAAGACGCTGCCGCTCGGCGTGCCCAAGGTGATGGTGAGCACGCTCGCGTCCGGCACGGTCCGCCAGTTCGTCGGCGACAAGGACATCTTCATGCTCAACGCGGTGGTCGACATCCTCGGCCTCAACCGCGTCAGCCGTCAGGTGCTGTCGCAGGCGGCCGCCGCCATGGCCGGGCTGGTCGCGCATCCTCCACCGCTGCCGGAATCCGCCGACCAGCCGCTGGTGGCGGCGACGATGTTCGGCGTCACGACGCCGTGCGTCGAGCGCGCGCGGGAGACGCTGGAGCGGGCCGGATACGAAGTGCTGGTGTTCCACGCCACCGGGAATGGCGGGCAGGCGATGGAGTCGCTGATTGCGGAGGGCCTGATTGCCGGCGTCCTCGACCTGACCACCACCGAGCTCGCCGACGAGGAGGTGGGCGGATTCCTGAGCGCGGGACCGCGGCGGCTGGAGGCGGCGGCGGCAGCCGGCGTGCCGCAGGTCGTTTCCACCGGCGCGCTCGACATGGTCAACTTCTACGGCCCGGAGAGCGTGCCGGAGAAGTTCAGGGCGCGGCTGTTCCACCGGCACAATGCCAACGTCACCCTGATGCGGACGACGACGGAGGAGAATGCCGCCATCGGCGCCACCATCGCGCGGAAGCTGGCGGCGGCGAAGGGGCCCGTCGCGGTGCTGCTGCCGGGCAGGGGCGTCTCCGCCATCGATCGAGCCGGACAGCCGTTCGACGATCCGGCGGCGCGGCGCGCGCTCCACGACGCCATCCGCTCCGGCCTTGCGGGCGCGGACGTTACCGAACTCGACCTGCACATCAATGACCCCGCGTTCGCGGACACGGCGGCACGCAAGCTGGTTGAACTGATGAAGGCGGCGCCGGCGGTGTCCCGGCAGGCCAAGACTCTCAATGTGCGATCCTGACGCGATCGCGGCGGAGGCGGTGTCGTGAGCAAGGTAGACAATTCACGGGCGGGCATTCTCAAGCGTTTTCGCGAACAGATCGCGCGCGGCGAGCCGATCATCGGCGGCGGCGCCGGCACCGGCCTTTCGGCGGTCAGCGAAGAAGCCGGCGGCATCGACCTGCTGATCGTCTACAACTCGGGGCGCTACCGGATGGCTGGCCGGGGCAGCTCCGCGGGCCTCCTGGCGTACGGCAACGCCAACGAGATCGTCAAGGAGATGGCTTACGAGGTCCTCCCGGTGGTGAAGCGGACGCCGGTGCTGGCCGGCGTCAACGGCACCGATCCCTTCATCATCCCCCGCCTGTTCCTCGAGGAGCTGCGCAGGCTCGGCTTCGCGGGGGTGCAGAACTTTCCCACCGTCGGGCTGTTCGACGGCGACATGCGCCAGGCGTTCGAAGAGACCGGCATGAGCTACCAGCTCGAAGTCGACATCATCCGCCTCGCCTCGGAGATGGACCTGCTGACCACGCCGTACGTCTTCAATCCGGAAGAGGCCGAGCGCATGACCGACGCCGGCGCCGACCTGATCGTGGCGCACATGGGCGTGACCACAGGCGGGTCGATTGGTGCCAAGAGCTCGAAGACGCTGGAGTCGTGCGTCGAGAGAATCCAGGCGATTGCCGATGCGGCCCGCGGCGTGCGCAAGGACGTGCTGGTCATCTGCCACGGCGGGCCGATCTCCGAGCCGCCCGATGCCGAGTACATCATCGAGCACTGCCGCGGCGTCGACGGCTTCTACGGCGCCAGCTCGGTCGAGCGGCTGCCCGCCGAGCGTGCCATCGCCGCGCAGATCCGGTCGTTCAAGAACATTCGCAGAACGGGGGGACGATGAGCGCGAGGCGGGCACGGAGCACGCCGCTGCGGTTCGTCACGAAGAGCAAGGCGCAGATCGAGCTGGCGCCCTGGGGTAAACACTGGTGGCTGTCGCGGCCGGGGATGACCGACACCGATCAGCTCACGCTGGTGCGGGTGACGATGAGGCCGGGGACCGGGCACCGCTTTCATTACCATCCCGGACGCGAGGAGATCATCTACGTCGTCGAGGGGGTCGCCGAGCAGTGGGTAGACCGCGAGCAGCAGACGCTCAGGAGCGGCGAGTGCGCGTTCATTCCCATGGGAATGGTGCACGCCATCTTCAATCCGTCGCAGCAGCCGATGACCTTTCTGGCGATCCTGTCGCCGGCGGAGGCGAAGGGGCCGTTTTTGGTGGACTGCTACGACGAGGAGCCGTGGCGGAGCCTGCGCCCGGCCGAAAGCAGGACGAGGACGAAGAAAATGACGAAGAAAAAGACGACCAGGCGCCGGAAGGAATAAAGCCGCCCGTCCCGGACATGATCTCAGGGATGGCCTCAGAGCGGCCATCCGGGCCAGTCCCTCCGGCCGTAGAACAAGGTAAGAGCCATGAGCGCCCGCATGCCGGACCGCGAGATCACGCCCCGCGAGGTTTACCTCAACCGGAGGAGCTTCCTGCGCGCCGGGCTGCTGACGGCGAGTGCCGCGGGCACCGCGCTCCTCTATCGCCGGCTCAACACCGTCGATCTGGACACCACCGAGCTGCCGCCGCTGGCCGGCCTGGTCACCGCGCCGCACGAAAGCGGCTTCTGGGTCGACGAGGCGGTGACGCCCCGTGCCTCGATCCTCAACTACAACAACTTCTACGAGTTCTCGACCGACAAGGATGGCGTCGCCGGAGCCGCGGTAAATTTCCGGACCGCAGGCTGGCAGGTGGCGGTTGGCGGCCTGGTCCGCAAGCCTCGCGTCTTCGATCTCGACGACCTCAAGCGCCTCAGCCCGCCGGAGGAGCGCGTCTATCGCATGCGCTGCGTCGAGGCCTGGTCGATGGTTGTTCCCTGGGCCGGGTTCTCGTTGTCGAAGCTGCTGGCGGTGGTCGAGCCGACCGCCGACGCGAAATACGTCGCCTTCGAGACGCTGCTCGATCCCTCACGCATGCCCAACCAGAAGACCGGGGTGCTGCCCTGGCCGTATGTCGAAGGGCTGCGGATGGATGAAGCGATGCATCCGCTGACGCTGCTGGCGACCGGGCTCTACGGCCAGGAACTGCCGCCGCAGGATGGTGCGCCGGTGCGGCTGGTGACGCCGTGGAAGTACGGCTTCAAGGGCATCAAGTCGATCGTCAGGATCACCCTGACCGCCACCGAGCCACCCTCCACCTGGAACATCACCGCGCCGGAGGAATACGGCTTCTACGCCAACGTCAATCCCAATCATGACCATCCGCGCTGGAGCCAGGCCACCGAGCAGCGCATCGGCGAGACGGGAAGACGGCCGACGCTGATGTTCAACGGCTATGCCGATGAAGTGGCCGGCCTCTACCGGGGCATGGATCTCGATGTCCACTTCTGACCGGCTGCTCGACACGCCGTTCGCCAAGCGCCTCGCCATCGTCAACGGGCTCGTCCCCGCGGCGCTGCTGGTGTGGGATGCCTGGCGCCACCAGCTCGGGGTCAACAATGTCAACTTCGCGATCCGCACCACCGGCTTGATCGGCCTGGTGTTGCTGACCCTGTCGCTGGTGATCACGCCGCTGCGGGCGCTGACCGGCTGGAACCGGCTGATCGCCATCCGCCGCAACCTCGGCCTGCTCGGCTTTTTCTACATCGCCTCGCATTTCGCTATTTTCTTTCTCTTCGACCGAGACCGCAGCCTCTCCAGCACAATCCACGAGATCCTCACCCGCCGCTACCTGTGGTTCGGAACGACCGCGCTGGCACTGATGATTCCGCTGACCCTGACGTCCACCGATGCGATGGTGCAGCGGCTCGGCGGGAGACGGTGGAAGCTGCTGCACCGGCTCGCATATCTGGTGGCGATCGGCGGGGTGATTCATTACTACCTGCTGGTCAAGTCCGACACCCGCCAGCCAATCGCGTTCGCGGCGGTGGTCGGCGCGCTGCTCCTCTATCGCGTCGTCGCGCACTATCTCGCCCTGCGCTCGGAGGTGCGGAGGTCGCGCGAGAAGGCGGCGACGGGTGGCGCCGAGCCAGTCACGCGGCGATTCTGGTCGGGCGATCTCGAGATCGCCAGGGTGTTTCAGGAGACGGCCGACGTCAAGACCTTCCGGCTGGTAATGCCCGGCGGCGGGCCGCTGCCGTTCACGCACGTCGCCGGCCAGTATCTGAATCTCGGCCTGACGATAGGTAACATACGGGTGCATCGGTCTTACACTATCGCCTCGCCGCCGACGCGCAGCGCCTACTGCGAGATCTCCGTCAAGCGCACCGAGGGGGGCTTCGCCTCCCATCATCTTCACGACACCTGGCGCGAAGGCCAGCGCGTCACGGTCTCGGCGCCGGCCGGTAAGTTCGTGTTCGCCGGGAACGAACCCGACCGCGTCGTGCTGATCGCCGGCGGCATCGGCATCACGCCGATCAT
>JAYTEJ010000430.1:0-1998 GCA_043735365.1 Acidobacteriota bacterium | reverse complement strand
GTACGTAAATGCAACCGGGGTGCCAGCGGGAAGGAGGGGCTTTGCCAGTGAAATGCCAGTTGAGGCCGGGGAAAGAGGGCTGCGATGTTCGATCCGTGGTGCAATTCTGCACTCGCACAAGCCGAAAAGGGGCGGTGTGAGCGGCTGTGGACCGACAACCGGCCACGGGCAGCGGGGGGCCGCCCACGGAGTCCGGCTCCGTGCCGATCCGTATCATCCGTCGGCTGCGTGGCCTACAGGGAACCGACGAGATAGATCGCGCCGGTGGGTGAGCTGACGCCTCCCTCGGGCTCGATCGTCAGCGCGATGGCGACCGGGCGCACGCCCGTGGTCTGCGACGCGCCCAGCAGGCGGCCGCTGGCATCGGGCCTGAGCAGCCCTGCGCCGACCTTGGCATCCGCCGTCACCAGCCAGAGCTGGTAGACGCGCCCCTGCGGCAGAGGCGGCAGCGCGTCGGCCGCCAGCGCGACGCCGCGCGTCGGGCTCCAGAACGCGCGTCCCCGCGCGCTGGGCGCGGGTGGCTGCCCGGCGAGATCGACCCGCACCGCGTCCGGCGCGGAGGCCACCAGCGCGATCCGTGAGGTCTCGTCACTGGCGCGCTCGAGGCTGGCCACCCGCGTATCGGCCGCCGCCAGCCGCGCCTGCGCCGAGCGCAGCGCGGCATCGGTCTCGCGCAGCTTCGACTGCAGCGCCAGCGCATACAGGCCGAGCGCCACGATGGCGATCGAGGCGGCCGCCAGCAGCCACGGCTCGATCCGGTGCGCACGTCCCGTCGCACGCGCTACGGAAGCAATCGGCACCACCCGCGCCGGTGGGGCAGCAGACGACGAGAACGCCGCGGCGAGGACCCGATCGCGCAGCCCCGCCGGCGGGTCCTCCGCGGCGACGGCATGCCCGAGCGCTTCGGCGACGACGGCGGCGTCACGCACTTCCGCACGGCATTCGGGGCACCCGGCCAGGTGTGCCTCGAAGAGGCGGCGGTCGTCCGCGCTCAGGATACCGAGCGCGTACGGCCCCGCGAGCTCGCCGTAACGATCGTGGTCTGTCATTGAAGTCCGCCGTCTCCGAGCGCCACCCGCAGCTTCTGCAGCGCCGACCGCATGCGCGTTTTCACCGTCCCCAGCGGCTCGCGCAGCCGCTCCGAAATGTCGGCCTGGCTCAAGCCCTCGTAGTACGCCAGCTCGATCGCCTGGCGCTGGGAATCAGGCAGCGTCCGCAGCGCCGCGCCGACGCGCGCCGCCGCCTCGGAGGTAATCGAGACGGATTCCTGTCCCTCCGCCGGATCGGCCAGATCCGGGACGTCCGTGCCCGACGCCATCGGCCGCGACTTGCGCGCCCGGATGCGATCGATGGCGCGCGCCCGGGTCATCATCAGCAGCCAGCCGATCACGGTCGCCCGCGTCCCGTCGTACCGCGACGCCTGCTTCCAGGCCTGCGCGAACACCTCCTGCACGACGTCTTCCGCGTCGCCCCGATCGGTCACGATGCGGCACGCCAGCGCGTATACGCTGCGCCCGTGGCGATCGTAGAGATCGGCCAGGGCGGCCTGGTCGCCGGCTGCCAGACGAGCCACCAGGGCCTGGTCAGACACCCGGAAAACCGTGCCCCAGGGCTCCCGCCGCCCGTGCTGTCCGATAACTGGCCTTCATATGTCTCTACGCGCCGGCCGCCATCCCGGATGAGCGTATCAGCGCAATCCAGTCTAACCCGTCCAGCGTAGAAGAGGCTGAGCGTCGCTGATGGCGCCAGGAGGACTGAAATGTATCGCAATGTAATGATGGGAATGGTCGCTGTGGTGTTCACTGCGGGCCTCGGCACGGCGCAGGCGCAGGAAAAGACGACGATGGTGGGCGGCGCGGCGATGTATCCGTCGAAGGACATCGTCGCCAACGCCGTCAATTCGAAGGACCACACCACGCTGGTGGCGGCGGTCAAGGCGGCAGGTCTGGTCGAGACGCTGCAGAGCAAGGGCCCGTTCACGGTGTTCGCGCCGACCAA
>JAYTEJ010000429.1:0-4098 GCA_043735365.1 Acidobacteriota bacterium | reverse complement strand
CGCCAACGTCGCCACCGACCATCAGATGATGACGATGGAGATGCTGCGGCGGATCGCGCCGAAGTACGGGCTCGCCTGCCTGATGCACGAGAAGCCGTTTGCCGGCGTCAACGGCTCGGGCAAGCATCCCAACTGGAGCATCAGCGATGACTTCGGCAACAACCTGCTCAGCCCCGGCGACACGCCGCACGACAACATCCAGTTCCTGGTGTTCTGCGCCGCGGTGCTGCGCGCCGTCAACAAGTTCCAGGGCCTGCTGCGCTTCAGCATCGCCAGCGCCGGCAACGACCATCGCCTCGGCGCCAACGAGGCGCCGCCGGCGATTCTCTCGATTTTCCTCGGCGACATGCTGACCGACATCTTCGAGCAGATCGAGCGCGGCTCGGCCAAGACCACCAAGTCGGGGGGGCTGCTCGACACCGGCGTGGCGGTGCTGCCGAAGCTGCCGCGCGACGCCGGCGACCGCAACCGCACCAGCCCGTTCGCCTTCACCGGCAACAAGTTCGAGTTCCGCGCCGTCTCCTCCAACCAGAGTATCGCCTTCCCGAACATCGCCCTCAACGTCGCCGTCTCGGAGGCGCTCGACTACATGGCCACCGAGCTCGAACGGGGGCTGAAGGAGGGCAAGAAGCTGCCGGTCGCGGTCAAGGCGCTGCTGACCAAGACCATCAAGGAGAACAAGCGGATCATCTTCAACGGCAACGGCTACTCCGACGAGTGGCAGAAGGAGGCGGCCAAACGCGGGCTGCTCAACCTCCGCACCTCGGTCGACGCCTACCCCGAGCTGATCAAGACCGACGTCGTCCGGGCGTTCGAGAAGTACGGCGTCCTCAACGAGCGCGAGGTGCGGGCCCGCTACGACGTCGCCATCGAGCAGTACAACAAGACCATCAACATCGAGGCGCAGTTGATGGTGCTGATGGCCAACCGTTACATCCTGCCGGCGGCCTTCGCCTATCAGCGGGCGCTGGCCGAGACGGTCATCGCGGTCAAGGCGGCCGGGGCGTCCGCCAAGGAGACCCGCACCGCGCTCGACACCATCTGCGCGCTGACCGACGCCTGCAAGTCGCGCGTCGACGCGCTCCAGGGGCTGCTCGATCACGACGGCACCGCCGACGCCGAGAAGCACGCCCGCTACTTCCGCGACAAGGTGTTGCCGGCGATGATGGCGCTCAGGGAGTCGGGCGACGGGCTCGAAGGGCTGGTGCCGCAGGATCTGTGGCCGCTGCCGACCTACCGCGAGATGCTGTTCATCCGCTAGCGTCCAGCTCGACCGACCGGGGGCGCCGCGCATCGAGCGCGGCGCCGATTTTTTCGTGACGACGGTCCGCTGCCATTCCCGGGTGGAAGTTTCGCGGGAATGCAGGCATGATCGTGGCCCGTGACCCGATTGCTGATTGTTCCGGCTGCAGCGCTGTTCGTCATGGCCCCGGGCCTGCCCGGCGGCTCACAAACCCCTCCCCAGGACGCCGCCGCGGTGCTGCGTCCCTACGTGCGCGCCAGCGAGACCGAGCTCCGGCGGCTCGACCGCGGCGGCGTGCTGACCAAGACCCTGGACTCGCCGGACGGCAGGGAAGTCACCTCGTTCGGGGCGATCCGCGTCGCCTGCACTGCCGACCGGTTCGCCGAGCGCGTGCGCGACATCGAGCGCTTCAAGGCCAGCGAATACGTCCTGCAGATCGGCCGCTTCGCGCCCCAGCCGGCGGTCGCGGATCTCGTGGGGCTGACGCTCGACGCCACCGACCGCGACGCGATGCGCGCCTGCCGGCCAGGCAACTGCGGCCTGCGGCTGCCGGCCGCCGCGATCGACCGTTTCCGCACCACCATTCCGTGGGGCACCGCCGCGGAAGTCGAGGCCGCGGCGGCGGCGATGCGTCAGTTCCTGGTCGGCGAGGCGACCACCTACCTCGCGGGCGGCAGCGGCGCGCTGCCCGACTACGCCGACCGCCCCGGGACGATCCCCCGGGCCGAGGCGTTCCGCCAGCTGCTGCGGCCCGTCGAGTTTCGCGCCGAGAGCCAGCCGGAGCTGTTTCGCTGGCTCGACAAGTTCCCCGCCGAGGCGATGGATGGCGCCGGCAGCTTCCTCTACTGGTCCCGCGAGAAGTTCGGGCTCAAGCCGACCATCAGCATCAGCCACTCCGTGCTCGTGCAGAGCCACGGCGCCGTCGTCTTTGGATCCAAGCAGGTCTTCGCCAGCCACTACTTCGAGGCCTCGCTCGGCATGGCGCTGTTCATCCCGGTGCCGAACGCCTCGTACGGCTACGTGACCTATCTGAACCGGTCGCGTGTGGACACCCTGCGCGGCCTGCTGGCGCCGCTGGCCCGGCTGGTGGCGGCGCGCCGCGCCCGCGACGGACTCGAGCGGATGTTGAGCGGCGTCAAGGTCAAGCTGGAAAAGACGTAGGCTCTTGCGAGGAGGATTCGACCCATGCGAGTGACGAAGATGGCGCTGTTCCTGATGCCGGTGCTGGTGGCGGCCGCGGCCGCGCAGACCCCCGAGCGGTCGGCCCCGAAGGCGCCGGCCGCCGCGCGTGCCGCGGCTCCGGCCGGCGCGCGCATCCAGGTCATCCCGAGCGATGCGGCGCGACGGGTCGACGTCACCATCGACGGCAAGCCGTTCACGTCGTACATCTACCCGACCACGCTCAAGAAGCCGTCGCTCTTCCCGCTGCGCTCGGCCAAGGGCACAATCGTCACCCGCGGCTTCCCGCTCGAACCGCGGCCGGGGGAACGGGTCGATCATCCGCATCACGTCGGGCTGTGGCTGAACCACGGCGACGTCAACGGTCTCGACTTCTGGAACAATTCGGACGCCATCCCGGCCTCCCAGGCGCCGAAGATGGGGACCATCCTGCACCGCCGGGTGGTAGACACCAAGAGCGGCGCCGACGCCGGCGAGCTGACGGTGGAAACCGAGTGGGTCAAGCCGGACGGCACTCCGCTCGTCGCCGAGCGCACGCACTTCGTCTTCCGCGGCACCGCCGACTCCCGCACCATCGATCGCACCACCTCGCTGACCGCCTTGAAGGAGCGCGTCGTCTTCAAGGACAACAAGGAGTCGTTCATCGGCATGCGGGTCGCGCGCGGGCTCGAACAGCCCGACCCGAAGCCAGAGGTCCTCACGGATGCCTCCGGCAAGCCATCGGCGGCCAAGGTGGTGGACACCACCGGCGTCACCGGCGAATACACCAGCAGCGAAGGGCGCAAGGGCGACGCGGTCTGGGGCACCCGCGGGCGATGGACGCTGCTCTCCGGCACGGTCGACGCCGAGCCGGTGACCCTGGCGATCCTCGACCACCCGCAGAACCCAGGGTTCCCCACCTACTGGCACGCCCGCGGCTACGGCTTGTTCGCCGCGAACCCGCTCGGGGAGAACGTCTTCACGAAGGGCAGGAAGTCCCTCGACCTGACGCTCGAGCCCGGGCAGTCCGCCACCTTTCGCTATCGCATCCTGATACTCGAGGGGACCGCACCGCCGGCCGCGATCGAGAAGGCCTACGCGGCCTTCGCGGGCCAATAGACGCTCGCCCTCTAGCGCCGCACGTCGCAGCTGGTCCCGCCCGCCGCGGGGATGTAGGCGTGCGTGACGTAGTCGATCACCATGCGGTCGGCGCTGAACCGCCAGCCGAGGGTATGGATGGCGCGCTTCATCCGCGCGATCCACTCGCGCGGCAGGCCGTCGCGATCGCGGGCGTAGTACATCGGGATCACCTGATCCCTGAGCACGGCCAGCAGCGCCCCGGCGTCGCGGGCGTCGTGGACCGCTGCGGACGCATGGGTCTGGCCGGTGCCGATGGCAAAGCCGTTCAGCCCGTCGTAGGCCTCGGCCCACCACCCGTCCAGGACCGAGAGATTGAGCCCGCCGTTGAGGACGACCTTCTGCCCGCTGGTGCCGCACGCCTCCAGCGGACGCCGCGGGTTGTTGAGCCAGACATCGACCCCCTGCACGAGATGGCGGCCGACGTCGATGTCGTAGTTCTCGAGGAACAGCACCCGGCCGGCGAACCGCGGGTCGCGCATCAGCCGGGCGATCTCCTGGAGGACCTGCTTGCCCGGCCAGTCCTGCGGATGCGCCTTGCCGGCGAACACGAACTGCAC
>JAYTEJ010000428.1:0-3275 GCA_043735365.1 Acidobacteriota bacterium | reverse complement strand
CGTGGAATCGATGCGGCCCTGGCGCCGCGCACGCCCTGGACCGCCAGCGGCGCCGCCGCCATGGTACCCAGAAACGTGCGGCGATCAATATTACTCATCTGCCCTGCTCCTTGCGTCGCGCTGCCGCGCCCGGTCTACGCGAACGAGCTCGGGATCTCGAAGCCCTTGCGGTACTCGCGCGTCAGCAGTTCGCCGGCCTTCTTGTCGTCCACGATGGTCTCCTTCTGGCCGTCGAACACCAGCGCCCGGCCGACCTGGTAGGAGATGTTGCCGAGGTGCGGCAGCGTCGAGGTGTAGTGTCCCTCCAGCACGTCGCAGTTGAGGATCTTCGGATCGCCAGCGCGCACCGCGTCGATGAAATTCTGGTAATGCGGATACTGGACCGACGGGCTCTCGCCGCCGCGCCGGTCGGCCTGTCGGTCGCTGCCCGGCCCCTTTTCGTTCTTGGTGCCGAAGTAGGACTGCCAGCGGTCGCCATTGAGCGACAGCCAGCCCTTGGTGCCGTAGAAGAGGTTGCCGACCATGATGCCGTTCTCGTCGTTGGTGAATTCGCCGCGGGTGCCGAACTCGAGCATCGTCCCGTCGGCGTACTCGAAGATCGACGTCTGGGTGTCGGGCGTCTCCTGCGAGGACTCGGGGCCGAAGTAGCCGCCCTGGGATTGAATCCTGCGTGGATGCTCCTGCTTGTTGAGGCCCCAGCGGGCGATGTCGAACTGATGCGGCCCCTGGTTGCCGCTGTCGCCGTTGCCGTAATCCCAGTGCCAGTGCCAGTTGTAGTGGAAGCGGTTGCGGTTGAACGGCCGCAGCGGCGCCGGGCCCAGCCACGTGTCGTAGTCGACCTTCGACAGATACTGCGCGTCGTAGGGCGGCTCGGGCCTCGCCGACTCGGCGTTCAGCTTGTAGGTCTCTCCCGGATTCATCGGGCCATCCGGGTAGCGCCCGATCCCGGCGCGGCGCTTGAAGCACAGCCCCCGCGCCATGTAGACCTTGCCAATGCCGCCGTCGTGGATGAACTTGATCGCTTCGCGGACCGGCGGCAGGCTGCGGTTGTTGGTCCCGACCTGCACGACCTTGTTGTAATGAGCCGCGGCCTCGACCATCCGGCGCCCTTCCCAGACGGTGTGAGACGAGGGCTTTTCGACGTAGACGTGCTTGCCGGCCTGGATCGCCCGGATGGTGGCGAGCGCGTGCCAGTGGTTGGGCGTGGCGACGATGACCGCATCGACGTCCTTGTCGTCGAGCACCCGGCGCATGTCCTGGACAAACCCCGGCTTGAAGCCGGCAACCTCCTTGAGCGTCGGATCGTTGACCCGCTCGGGAGCGAGGTTGGCGTCGATGTCGCAGAGGGTCTTGACCTCGACGTTGGCGAGGCGGGCAAAGCCTCGTTTGACGGCGTTCCCCTGTCCGTGGATGCCGATGCTGGCGACCACGACGCGGTCGTTGGCGCCGAGAATCCGCCGGCTGATGGCGGGGGCCGCCTGCAGCCGTCCGCCGAGCAGGTCGCCCCCAACCGCGATTCCCGCCGCCGCCGCGCCGAGGCGGGACGCGAAGTCCCGCCGTGAAATGCCGTTGTCCTTCGTGCGATCGTCGCTCATGGCTGCCCCCGTGGTTAAACCTTTTCCGGAACGACGAACGGCGCGCGATAGGCGCGCGTCAGCATCGCGTTGGCCTCGGAATCGCCGACGCAGGTCATCGTCTTTTCGTCCCAGTGGATGGTGCGGCCGACGCGGTAGCTGATGTTCGCCAGGTGCATCAGGTTGCAGGACAGCGCCCCCTCCTCGATTTCGGCGTTGAGGTCGCTGCGCTTGCGGCTGCGGACGGCGTCGATGAAGTTCTTCCAGTGCTCGTCGCGGGCCGTTCCCGCCGGCCCTGGGTGCTGGTCCTTCCCCATGAAGGAGTAGTACTTGTTGTAGTTGTCGATGACCAGATAGCCCTTCGAGCCGTAGAACTGGTTGCCGATGGTGTTGCCCGGCTTCTCGCCGTTGATCCCGGCCTCGTGCGGCGAGATCCAGTGCCGCACCTCGAAGGTCATCATCTTCTTCGCGCCCTTGACGTCGAACTCGAACGACGCGCTCAGCGTATTCGGCGTCTCCTGGTCGTCGTCGAACATGAACTTGCCGCCGATGGCGCTGACCTTGGTCGGGTGGGTGACGCCCAGGCCCCAGCGGGCGATATCGACCTCGTGGATACCCTGGTTGCCGAGATCGCCGTTGCCGGTGTCCCACATCCAGTGCCAGTTGTAGTGGAAGCGGTTCTTGGTGAACTCGCGCAGCGGGGCGGGGCCGGTCCACAGGTTGTAGTCGACGCCGGCCGGAACCGGCGACACCGGCGTATGGCCGATGGTGTCGCGCCATTTGTAGCAGAGCCCGCGGGCCATGTAGACCTCACCGAGCTCGCCAGTCGCCATCTTCTGGACAGCTTCCCGCAGCGCCGGCGAAGACCGGCTCTGGCTGCCCTGCTGGACGATGCGGTCGTACTTGCGCGCCGCGGCGACGATCTGACGTGATTCGAAGACGTTGTGCGAGCACGGCTTCTCGACGTAGACGTCCTTGCCGGCCTGGCAGGCCCAGATCGTCTGCAGGGTGTGCCAGTGATTCGGGGTGGCGAGCGAGACCGCGTCGATGTTCTTGTCTTCGAGCATCTTGCGGAAGTCGACGTAGGTCGCCGGCTTCGTCTTGCCCTTGGCCTCGAGCCCCTTGAGCTTCTCGGCGATGTGCGACTCGTCGACGTCGCAGAGCGCGACGATCTCCACGTTCGGCATCGACGACCAGGCGCTGACGTGGCTCGACCCGCGCCCGCCGCATCCCGCCACCGCCATCCGCACGGTGTCATTCGGACTGGCCAGCCCGCGTACTGCGGCGCCCGCGGTCAAGACGGCCGTGCTCATCAGAAAATCTCGTCGGTCCATGCTGTGCTGCCCTCGAAAGCCTCCGCGGTTGACGGCCGGCGCCCGCGCCGCGTCCCGCTCGGCGCGCGTCCGGAAGAAAATGGTGCGGGCCGATTCTGACACAGGTCGAGGCCAGGTGTCATAATCTGTTCAGGGAGTCTGTCAATGTCCTTTGTATCCAAACCGTTGCGCTTCCGGGCCTTCGCGACACCCGGCCGGCGTCTCGCCCTCGCGCTGCTGCTGCTCGTCGGCGCAGGACGTGATCCGCGGGCCGCCACCGGTGACGTCTTGCCCTTCAACGCCACCGAGCGGACGCTGCCGAACGGGCTGAAGGTCATCGTTGTCCCGACCGGCTTCCCCAACCTCGTCAGCGTCCAGATTCCGGTGC
>JAYTEJ010000427.1:0-6754 GCA_043735365.1 Acidobacteriota bacterium | reverse complement strand
GAAGCCGAAGGGCTCGCGCGAAGCGTTTGCCGTGGGCGGCGCCGATCAGGGCGTCGAGGACGTGGCGGTGAAGGTCGAGGACCTGGCGTCGGTGCTGCTGCGCTTCGACAGCGGCGCCAAGGGGGCGTTCTCGGTCGGTCAGGTCTGTTCGGGGCACAAGAACGACCTGCAGCTCGAGGTTTGCGGATCGACCGCGTCGATGCGATGGCACCAAGAGCGGCAGAACGAGCTATGGATCGGGCGGCGGGACAAGGCTAACGAAGTGCTGGCCAAGGACCCCTCGCTGCTCTACCCCGAGGCGGCGCGTTACGCCCACCTGCCGGGCGGCCATCAGGAGGCCTGGGCCGACGCCTTCGCCAACCTGATGCGCGATATCTACGGGTTCATCCAGGCGGGCAAGAAGCCGACCGACGCTCACCCGCCGGCGTTCGCCACCTTCGAGGACGGCTATCGCGCCAACTGCGTGGTCGAAGCGATTCTCGAGAGCGCGGCCAACGGGTCGGCGTGGACCAAGGTTTCTTACTAGGATCCAGAAGTTATGAAAATTCAACCGTTCGAACCGAAGTTCATGAAGGTGGGGGTGCTGACCGCGGCGCTCCAGGAGCTGACGCCGCGCGAGGTGCGCGACCCCGATCCGGATCGGGCGATCGAGGACTGGGTGGAGTTCGCCGGGGAAGTCGGGGCCCACTACATCCAGCTGGCGGCGGCGCTCCATCCCTCGGAGAGCGACGTGCCGCTCGAGGCGCAGCTCGACCCGGTGGCCAATACGCTCGATCTGCGGAAACCGTTCGACAAGGAGCGCGCCCGCCGGGTGCGCGCCTCGCTCGAGGCCAACAAGATCGGCATTTCCGAGATCGGTTATTTCGACAACCTGCTGCACCACGACCCGGCGATCCGGGCCACGAAGTACGACTTCATGCGGCGGGTGTTCGATGCCGCGGCCCTGCTCGGCGTCGATGCGGTGTGCGGCTTCGTCGGCCGCAACCAGCAGCGCAGCATGGATCAGAACCTGATCGACTTCGAGCAGTGGTTCGTACCGCTGCTGCAGGAGGCCAAGACTCGCGGGCTCACCTATCGGGTGGAGCAGTGCCCGATGCCCGGCTGGACGAGCACCGACAACTGGCACAACAACATCGCCTACACCCCGGGGACGTGGATCGCGCTGCATCGCATCTGCGAGAAGCACGGGGTCGGCGACCAGTTCCGCATCCACTACGACCCGTCGCACGCCATCCTGATGGGCCAGGACACGCGGTCGATCTTCCAGTATCTCAAGGACGAGGGCTACAACTTCCTGATTGGCGGCTTTCACGTCAAGGGCCAGGTGGTCAATGCCCGCGGCGTCTCGGCGTGGGGCTACGGCGGCCAGACGGTGGAGCGCGGCGACTGGAAGGGGGGCCAGCCGAGCGAGAACCCCGCCGATCAGCTGAACGCGTGGAAGAAGCAGATCGTGCTGGCCGAGCACGAGCTGCCGGGCACGGCGCGCCACGATCCGCTCGCTTATCTGCAGAACCGGACGGTCGACTGGCTCGATCACCAGCTCGCGGCGCGCGAGCTGCTGCAGTTGGACGTCGCCAACACCCACCTGGTGGTCGAGCACGAGTATCCGCCGGCGCGGCTCCAGGATCGCGAGCGGCTGAAGCCGATTCTGCAGGGCTCGATCGCCTTCGTCCGGCACATTGACGAGGCAGCGGCGTGCATGTATGCGCTGCAGCACGAGGTGCTCGGCAGCCAGAAGATCCCCATTCAGGGCGTCGGCCGAGAGGCCTATCGCTCGTAGCACGCTATAATCGGCCGTTGCGCGCCGGCGCCCCCTGCGGCCGGCGCGACCTTTTGCGGCGGAGGCATGCGGAGCATTCGTGGAACAGCACAACAGGCTTGCAATTCTCGTCGGCGGCGGGCCGGCGCCCGGCATCAACAGCGTCATCAGCGCGGCGACGATCCGCGCCCGGCTGGAAGGCATCGACGTCGTCGGTATCCGCGACGGGTTCGAGTGGCTGATGCAGGGAGACATCGATCACACGATGCCCCTGACGATCGACACCGTCAGCCGCATTCACTTCCGCGGCGGCTCGTACCTCGGCATCGCCAGGGCCAACCCGACCCGGGATCCGCAGCTGCTCGAGAACACCGTCGAGGCGCTGCTGCGGCTCAAGGTCTCGCAGCTCATCACCATCGGCGGCGACGACACTGCGTTCTCGGCGATGAAGCTCGAGGAGCACGCCGCCGGCCGCATCCGCGTCGTCCATGTGCCCAAGACCATCGACAACGACCTCGATCTGCCGCCGCACGTCGATACCTTCGGCTACCAGTCGGCGCGGCACTACGGCGTCGAGATCGTCAAGAACCTGATGGTCGATGCCAAGACCACGACGCGGTGGTATTTCGTCATCGCCATGGGACGCAAGGCCGGCCACCTGGCGCTCGGCATCGGCAAATCGGCGGGGGCGACGGTGACGCTGATCACCGAGGAGTTCGAGTCGCCGATCAAGCTGCAGACCATCGTCGACACCCTGACCGCGAGCATCATCAAGCGGATGGCCGGCGGCCGCCGCGACGGCGTCGCGATCATCGCCGAGGGAGTGGTCCTCGACCTCACCGAGGAGGACCTCGCGGGGCTCCAGGACGTCGAGCGCGACGCCCACGGCCACCTGCGCATCGCCGAGGTCAACCTCGGCGAGATCCTCAAGTCCAGGGTCAGCGCCCGGCTGCGCTCGTTCGGGATCAAGACCACCATCGCCGCCAAGAACATCGGCTACGAGCTGCGCTGCGCCGACCCGATTCCGTTCGACATGGAGTACACGCGCGATCTCGGCTACTGCGCGGCGAAGTATCTGGTCGCCGGAGGCAACGCGGCGATGATCTCGATGCAGGGCGGACACTTCGTGCCGGTGCCGTTCTCGCAGATGATCGACGGCAAGACCGGGCGCACGGCGGTGCGGCTGGTGGACGTGCAGTCGACGCGCTACGCGATTGCCCGCCGCTACATGATCCGGCTGCGCCGCGACGACATCGAAGACCCGCGCGAGGTGGCGCGGCTGGCGGCGGTGGCCAACCTCACCGAGCAGGAGTTCCGGCGCCAGTTCGAGTATCTGGTCGCCGCCGAGCCGCCGCCGCTGCAGATGGACCAGCAGGGGGAGCGCGCGCCGGCGCTACCGTAACCACCGGGCGCGCCCAGGGCGGGCGCAGAGGGATCAGGCATGCAGGGGATTGCCGCGTTGCTCGCCGCGCTGCCGCTCGTCGCCGGCGCAATGGCCGTGGCGGTGCCTGCGGCGGCGCAGGTCGAGAGCCCGTCCCGGACCGTCTACGTCACCCTCACCGACAAGATCGGGTCGCCGGTGCCGGACCTGGCGCCCGCCGATCTCACCGTGAAGATCGGCGGCAAGGCGCGGCAGGTCGTCCATGTCGAGCCGGCCACCGCGCCGCTGCGCATCGCCATCATCGTCGACGACAATGGCACCGGGATCTTCCGCTACGGCGTCGGCAAGTTCATCGAAAAGCTCCAGGGGCATGCCGAGTTCGCGGTCAGCAGGGTCACCGGCCAGACGCAGAAGATCGTCGGCTACACCACCGACGTCCGCGAGCTGACTGAAGCGATCGGCCTGCTCGGGGCGAGGCCGGAGACGGCGGATGGCGGCCAGCTGCTCGAAGGCATCGCCGAGGCGGCGCGCGACTTCGAGAAGCGTCCCTCCCAACGCGGCGTCATCGTCGCGCTGACGGTCGGGGGCGAGGAGCACAGCACGCTGCCCGCGCACAACGTCCTCGACCAGCTGCGCAAGAGCGGCGCCGCGCTCCACGTCATCTCGGTGTCGAATTCGGCGCTGCGTGGCACGGTGGCGGTGCAGAAGCCGTCGGCGCTGCTCGGCGAGAACCTCAATCTCGGCGAAGTGCTGGGCGAGGGGCCGAAACAGTCAGGCGGCAGCCGCGGCGAGATCGTCGCCTCGACCGGGGTCGTCAACGGCCTCCAGCAGATCGCGATGGCGCTGCTGCATCACCAATACGCTGTTTCCTACGAACAGCGCGGCGACGACAAGCCGTCGGAGAAAATCAACGTCTCCACCAGGCTGCCGGGCGTGACCGTGGTCGCCCCGACCCGCATTTCCGAAAAGTAAAAGTCCGGCACCCGCCCGCATCGCCTCGCCGCGACGTCCCCTCTAGCGCGGCGGCATCGCCGCGAACGTTTTGGCGATGTTGTCGACGAGCGCCAGCGTCGAGCGCACGCCAGCCTGGAGATAGCGCTCGCCCGCCTCCGGCGTCGATTGCCGCGCGTCCCCCCACGTTCCGGTTTTGGTCGCGCGATAGACCGACCCGGGGGTGCTGAAGAAGAACGCCGAATGCACGGCGCCGATGTTCGGGACGGTGAATTCCGGGAACGGCGGAAATTCGGCGTTGGCGTTGTCGAGATCGACGAGATCGGGATTGAGCGCGAGCACCGCCGAGGTCTCGGCGAGGTTGGCGTGCAGCCCGTTCTTCAGCCCCGAGAACTCCGCCACCTCCGCTTCCGTCAGCGCGTCCCAGTAGTTGACCGGAAAGGCCTGGACGCCCTTGGGCATCCGCTCCGCGGCGTTGGCGCAGGCATAGGCGATCGCGTAGGTGTTGTCGTAATGGCCGTTGAGAAAGATGATGCGTTTGAAGCCGGAGGCGGCAAACGAGGCGCAGAGGTCCTCGACCAGCGCCATGAACGTCGGGATGCGGATGTGGACCATGCCGGTGAAGCCGAGGTGCGGATACGACAGCGTGTAGGCGAGCGGCGGCGCGACCACGGCGCCGATCGTCGGCGCGACGCGGCGGGCGATCTCATTGGGAATGATGACGTCGGTGGCCAGCGGCCCGTGGGGGCCGTGCTGCTCGGTGGCGCCGGTGGGGACGATGACGGTGTCGTGGCGCTTCAGAAACGCCTCGACCTCCGGGTTGGTCATTTCTCCGAGGAAGACAGTCGCTGGCTTCATCTCTCTCCTTGCCTGGGAACGATGTCGATCTGGAGGGCGGGGTCGGCGGCCGGGACGTAAGTCTGCTCGAGTCCGAGCTCGCCGCGGACAATGTTGCACCCCTGGGCGATGGCGCTGGCCTTGTAGAACGCGATCTCGCGGTTGCAGCCCTGGCGCCCGAAGCCGCAGTCGCTCGAGACAATCAACTGGGCCGGATCGATGAACTCCAGCGCCCGGCGGATGCCGCCGGCGACCTCCTCGGCGCGATCCGCCTGCAGCGTCCGGTGGCTGACCGCGCCGATGCAGATCTTCTTGGGCAGCCGTCCCTTGTAGCGGCCGAACAGCTCGATGTTGCGGAAGTCGCGGTCCTTGGTCTCGATGGTCCAGACGTCGCCCCGCATCTCGTTGAGATAAAGGTCGAATGAGGCCTCGTAGCTGGTGTCGTCCATCACCCGCTGCATGTTGGGATTGCCCCAGCACGTGTGGATCCAGATCTCAACATCGTCCAGCCCCTCGACCTCGCGGTTGTAGCACTCGATCATGAACTTCACCTTTTCGTCGCGCGGGCCGAAGGTGTTGGCCATGAAGTGCAGCGTCGGCTCCTCAATCTGGATAGAGCGGCAGCCGGCATCGCGCAGCGCCCGCAGCTCGGTGTTCATCGCCACCGCCATGTCCCACAGCACTTCGCGGCTGTCCGTGTACTTGTCGGTGTGGATGTCGAGGAAGAGGCCCATCACCTGCGAGCAGCAGGTGCCGAACCTCACTGGCTTGCGGGTCTTGGCCTGGGCGATGCGCCAGATCTTGGCGTAGTCGAGCGAGCGGTGCTCGATCTTGCCGGTGACGTGCGGCCATCGCCAGCCGGTGTAGATCTCGTTCAGCAGGGTCCCGGGCGGGTAGCGGAGCCACTCGCTGCGGGTCTCTTCCGACTGCAGCGTGTCCCCGGCGAAGCCGGCCCAGCGCTGCAGCGGGTAATGGTGCCAGCTCCTGCCGCCGAAGTCCTCGTCGCAATGGAAGTCGCCGTGGGTCAGGATGTCGAGGCCGGCGCGCTCTTGATCGCTCGTGACGACGGCGAGCGCGTCCTGGAACTTCTCCCGGTAACGGACATCCTGCATGCAGGTGTCGAGGGACTTGGCCCACATGCTCATGTCGAACCAGCGCGGCCGCGGCCACGAGCCGGTGACCGTCGCCGGGAGCATCAGATCTTTCGTGACTGTCAATGCCATCACCACTCCTCTTTCGCGGCCGCGACGCGTCGAACCGCTCAGGAACGATACAACAGCCCGGGGCTCAAGTCCCGCGCTGGCGCCACCGGCCGAATCTCTTTGACCTCGGACGGTCGAAACGGCGAGAATCGCCGTACACCAACATCACGACGCAGAGCTGCTGGGAGGACGGATTTTCATGAGCGAGACACGACGTGGCGGCGGACTCGATCGCCGCGGTTTCTTCAAGACGACGGGCGCGGGGCTGACCGCGGCGGCCGTCCTGCTGACTCCCGGTGAGCGGGCGCTGGCGCAGAGCCAGACCGAGAAAGATCGGCTGGCGCGCATTGCCTCGAACTCCTACCCGATTCGCTACATCTTCAAGACCCGCCAGACGGGCGGGCGCGGCGGGGATCCGACAGTGGCGCGGCCCGGGGTCAACGGCGGCGTGTCGGTCGCCGAGATGAAGAAGAAGTACGGCGAAATCACCATGCTCGATTTCCCGCAGTTCACCAAGGAGACGTTCCCGGGCGTGACCCACATGGACGTCTTCTCGGGGCTGTTCGGCGACGTCACCGACGACAGCATGTTCGCCGGGCCGACGTTCGATCCGTCCACCCCCTC
>JAYTEJ010000426.1:0-3596 GCA_043735365.1 Acidobacteriota bacterium | reverse complement strand
GCCACTGGCCACTGGCCACTGGCCACTGGTAACTGGTAACTGGCAACTGGCAACTGGTAACTGGCAACTGGTAACGACCCGTCCCATGAAAATAGCCGTCTGCATCAAGCAGGTCGTCACCCGCGAGTGGCAGCTTCGCCTCAACGAGGCGAAGACCTGGATCCGCGATCAGGATGCCAGCTTCGAGCTCAACGAGCCGGACGCCTACGCGCTGGAGGAGGCGCTGCGCCTCAAGGAAGCGCACGGCGGGGAAGTGGTGGTGTGCTCGGCCGGCCCGGCGCGAGTGGCGCAGGTCATCCGGGAGGCGCTGGCGCGCGGCGCCGATCGCGCCGTGCACGTCGAGTCCGACGCCCTGGCGGCGGCGGATGCCGTGACCGTGGCCGGCGCGCTCGCCGCGGCAATGCGGGACGAGCAGTTCGACCTGGTGCTCACCGGGCTGCAGTCCGACGACCAGGGCTTTGGCCAGGTCGGTGTCGTGCTTGCCGAACAGCTCGCCATGCCGCACGCGACGATCATCATGGAAGTGCAGGTCGCCGACGGCGGCCTGCGCGTCAAGCGCGAGCTCGAAGGCGGCTGGTTCCAGTGGATGGCACTGCCGCTGCCCGCCCTTCTCACCATCCAGAGCGGCATCAACCAGCTCCGCTACGCGACCCTCAAGGGCATCATGGCGGCGAAGAAGAAGGAGATCCGCAAGGTCGCCGCCGCGGCCCCCGGTGAGGGTCGGCAGCGGATCGCCGCCGTCTACTTCCCGGCGAAAGGGAAGGGGACCCACATGATTCAGGGATCTCCCGCCGAGGCGGCGACAGAGCTGGTCCGGCAGCTGCGCGACGAAGCGAGGGTCATCCAGTGAGCATCCTGGTCGTCGGCGAGCAGCGCGACGGACGGCTCAATCGCGCCAGCTGGGAGGCGGTGGCGGCCGCGCAGCAGCTGCCGGGGCCGATCAAGGTGGTGCTGCCGGGCGCCGGGATTGACGGCCCGGCTACCGAGCTCGCGGCCGCGGCGGCCGCCGAAGTGATCGTCGTCGACGAGCCGGCGCTGGCCGAGTACACGGCCGACGGCTGGGTGGCGGCGCTGGCCGCACTGATCGAACAGGAACAGCCGTCGCACGTCCTGTTCCCGCATACCTATCGCACCCGCGACTTCGCCCCCGCGCTGGCGGCGCGCCTCGGCGCACCGCTGGTCACCGATGTCATCGCCATCAAGCTCGATGGCGGTCGCCAGCTCTACGTGCGGCCGATGTTCCAGGGCAAGCTGCACGCGGACATCGAGGCGGTGGGGGCCGGGCCCCATCTGCTGACCGTCCAGATCGGCGCGTTCCGCGCCGACGCCGCGCGCCGCGGCGACTCGCCCGCGCCGGTGCGGAAGGCCGACGTGACCATCGACGCGGCCGGCATCCGGCAGAAGCCCGAAGCCCCCTTCAAGGAAACCAGACAGGCGGTCGATCTCTCCCAGGCCGAGCGCATCGTCGCGGTCGGCCGCGGCATCAAGGCGCAGGAGCACGTCAAACTGGCCGAGCAGCTGGCCCAGGCGATGGGCGCTGAACTGGCGGCGTCGCGCCCGATCTGCGACGCCGGCTGGCTGCCGATGGATCGCCAGATCGGCAGCTCCGGGCAGACGGTCGCGCCGAAGCTCTACGTGGCGCTGGGCATCTCCGGCGCGATCCAGCACCTCGTCGGCATGAAGGGCTCCAGAACGATTGTCGCGATCAACAAGGATCCGGAAGCGCCCATCTTCGAGATCGCGGACTTCGGCATCACCGGGGACCTGTTCGAGATTGTTCCGGCGATCGTGGCGGAGTTGAACAAGTAGTCACCAGTCGCCAGTAACCAGTTCCCAGTTGGAAGATCATTGGAACTCGATACTGAAAACTGGCAACTGGAAACTAGCCCCGCATGAGTCGTGACTCCCTCGACGTCGATGTCCTGATCGTGGGCGGCGGGCCCGCCGGGATGTCGGCCGCGCTGCGGCTGGCGCAGCTGCAGAAGGGGCGCGGCGGCGAGCCGCTGGCGATCGCGGTGATCGAGAAGGCGCGCGAAGTCGGCGCCCATCTGCTGTCGGGGGCCGTGCTCGACCCGTCGGCGCTGCGCGATCTGCTGCCGGACTATCGCGAGCGCGGCGCCCCGCTGTCGGCCGACGTGACCGACGATCGTGTCTACTTCCTGACCCGGGCCAGGAAGATCGCGTTTCCCGTCACCCCGCCGCCGCTTCGCAATCACGGCCACCACATCGTCTCGCTCAACCGGCTGGTGAAGTGGATGGGGGGACTCGTCGAAGCCGAAGGGGTGGACATCTTCACCGGCTTTGCCGCCACCGAGATCCTCTACGACGGCGACCGCGTCGCCGGCGTGCGCACCGGCGATCGCGGCGTCGACAAACACGGCGGCAAGAAGTCCACCTACGAGCCGGGCGTGGACATCCGCGCCAAGGTGACGATCCTCACCGACGGGGTGCGGGGCAATCTCACCAAGGCGCTGGTGCGGCGGCTCGCCCTCGACGCCGGCCGGGCGCCGCAGCTCTACGCGCTCGGCATCAAGGAGCTCTGGGAGGTGCGGCCTGGACGTGTCCCGGCCGGCACCGTGATCCACACCATGGGCTACCCGCTGCGCCGCGACGAATTCGGCGGCGGCTTCATCTACGGGATGGCCGACAACCTCGTCTCGGTCGGGTTCGTGACCGGTCTGGACTACCGGGACCCGATGTTCGATCCGCACATCGCGTTCCAGCACTTCAAGCGCCATCCGTTCGTCGCGACGCTGCTGCAGGGGGCCCAGATGGTCCGCTACGGCGCCAAGGCGCTGCCCGAGGGGGGCTGGCACGCGATTCCCCGCGTCTACGCCGACGGCGTCCTGATTGCCGGCGATGCCGGCGGCTTTCTGAATTCGCTGCGGTTGAAGGGCATTCATCTGGCGATGCGCACCGGCATGCTGGCGGCGGAGAGCGCCTTCGACGCGGTCCGCGCCGGCGATGTCTCCGCCGCGCGCCTGAAAAGTTATGCGGACGCGATTGACCGCAGCGACGTCCGCCGCGAGCTCTATCCCGTCCGCAACGTCCACCAGAGCTTCAGCTACGGACTCCTCGCCGGTGTGGCCTACTCGGGCCTGTCGCTCGTCACCGGGGGGTGGTGGTACCGCGACCCGATGCCGGCGCACGCCGGCTACGCCCGCATGGCGACCATCGACGAGTGCTACAAGGACGCCAGGCCGGACATCGATGCGCCGATCCGCCCGGCGAAAATCGACCGGACGCTGACCTTCGATCGCCTCACCAACGTCCATTTCTCCGGGACGCGCCATGCCGAGGATCAGCCCTCCCACCTCATCGTCCACGACACCGACATCTGCCAGACGCGCTGCCGCACCGAGTACGGCAACCCGTGCACCCGATTCTGTCCGGCGAATGTCTACGAGATGGTCGACACCGGTGACGGAACGCGCCGCCTGCAGGTGAATGCCTCGAACTGCGTCCACTGCCGCACCTGCGACATCATGGATCCGTACCAGATCATCGACTGGGTGCCCCCGGAAGGGGGAGGCGGGCCGCAGTACGATGGCATGTGAGGGAACGGTTCAGGGTTCCGGGTTCAGGTTCCGGGTTCG
>JAYTEJ010000425.1:0-3726 GCA_043735365.1 Acidobacteriota bacterium | reverse complement strand
TGCTGCGCCTGGCGCCGCCGGGGATCGACGAGCTGGCGGCGGTGATCGAGGTCACCGATGCGCTCGAAGCCGGCGTGGATCTCGTCGTCATGGACACCGCGCCCTCCGGCCACGCGCTGCGGCTGCTGGAGATGCCAGCCCTGGTCCAGGAGTGGACACGGGCGCTGATGGCGATCCTGCTCAAGTACCAGCCGCTCGCTCCTGTCGGCGAACTCGGGGCGGCGCTGCTGCGCGTCTCGCAGGGGCTGGGACGGCTGCGGTCGCTGCTCGCCGACCCCCGCCGCACCGCCTTCATCGTCGTCACCAGGGCCGCGGCGCTACCGGTGGACGAGAGCGGTCGGCTGATTGAGCGGCTCTCGGGCATGCCGGTGCAGGTGCCGCTGATACTCGTCAATGCGGTGGGCCGGGGCACCTGCACGCGGTGCCGCCGGGAAGCGTCCGCGGAGGCCCGCGCGCTGCGCCGCATCGACCGGATCGCTGCCGCGGCAGGACGCGGAATGGAAGTGGGGGAGGCCCCTGGACAGCTGCCGCCTCCACATGGTGCGGCAGAGCTCCGGCGCTGGCGCGCGACCTGGACGAAGAGGCCGTCCATCCGCTGATGCGCGGTGCGCTATCATCGTCGCGACCCATGCCGGCCGTCTATCTGTACTGCATCGTGGACGCACCGACCGCCCCGTCGCTGCCCCGGGCGCCCGCCGGTGTGCCAGGGGCAGGCCCGCTGATCCACGCCCCCCTCGGGCCGTCGCTCTGGGCGATCGCCGCGGAGGTGCCACTCGAGGACTATGGCGCCGAGGCGCTCGAACGGACGCTCCGGGACATGGAGCGCGTCGCGCCCATCGCGCTGGCGCATGAAGCCGTGATCGAGTATCTGTTCCGCAAGCGGGGCGTCACGGTCGTGCCGATGAAGCTCTTCACGATTTTTTCGACTCTCGAGCGCGCGGTCGAGGAGACCGGCGCGAGGCGCCGGGAAATCCGTGCCGCGGCGAAGCGGATCGCCGGCTGCGAGGAGTGGGGCGTGCGGCTGACGCGCGCGGCGCCTGCCAAGGCGCCGCGCGCTGTCGAGGCCGGGAAGCCGGCGTCCGGCGCGGCGTTTCTCGCCGCCCGGCGCGATGCGCAGGAGGCCGCGCGCGAGCGGGCGCGGACGGCGGCCGACGCCGCCGAGGCTGGCTACCGCGCGCTGGCGGGCGTGGCCCGCGACGCCCGCCGCCGCGACGACGCCCCGCAGGGCGGGGTCGCGCCGCTGCTCGATGCGGCATTTCTCGTCGGCCGCGGCAGCCGTGCGCGCTTCAGGACGGTGGCCCGGCGGCTGGCCGCGTCGGGGGGCGCGAACGGGACGGCGTTGACGCTCACCGGGCCGTGGCCCGCCTACAACTTCGTCCAGTCTGCGGCCAGATCATGAGTGCGGTGCGGCCGCGGCCGTCGACGATCGCGAAGCGGCGGCCGCCGACGCGGGCGCGCGTGCCCCCGCCGCCGAAGCCGCAGCCGCGGACGACGATGTTCAGGCCGGCGCCGCCCAAGCCGCGCCGCCAGCCCGTGGTGGCGCGGATCATCGACGACTCCGAGACCTCGCTGCTCGACGTGGTCGACAACCTGCTCAACCGCGGCGTGGTGCTCAACGCCGACGTCATCCTGTCGCTGGCGGGCGTCGATCTGGTCTATCTGCAGCTCTCGGCACTGCTGTGCGCCGCCGACCGGATTCTCCCGGGCAGGATCCGGTGAGCGGCCTCTACGTCTACGCGCTGGTCGGACAGGCGGTTCCCGCGGTGACGATCGCCGGCCATCGCATCGAGTGCGTCGAGTCTGACGCCGGCTACGCGGCGGTGACGCGGCTGAAGGCGCCGCCGCCGGTGACCGAGGAGACGCTGCGCCGGCAGCACGACGTGGTCGCGGATCTCGTGGACCGCGTCGAGTCGCTGCTGCCAGCCAGGTTCGGCGCGTTCATGGACAGGGCGGAACTGCTGACGGTGCTGGGCGCGCGGCGCGAGGCCATTCGCGAGGCGCTGGCGCTGGTGCGGAACCGCCGGCAGATGACGCTGCGGCTGTTCGAGCCTGGCGCGCCGGCGCCCGGCGGGCCGGCCGGACGCGCAGCCTCGAGCGGAGCGGCGTATCTCGAAGCCCGCCGCGCGGCGGCGGCGATCCCGGCGGCGCTCCGTGCCGCCGGCGACGCCCTCGGACCGCTGGTGCGCGCCGAGCGCGCCGGGACGGCCCGCGGGAAAGCCAGCGCCACCTTGTATCACCTGATCGACCGGGACGCCGGCGATCGGTATGCCTGGGAGCTGGCGGCGTTTCTGTCGCGGTCCCCGGCCGCCATCGCGGCCAGCGGGCCGTGGCCTCCGTTTGCGTTCGCGCCGGACCTCTGGGCATGAGTCCCCGCCGCCGCCCGGCCGGGAAACGCAAGCCCTTACGCCGCACCTCGCCGCCGGCGCGCCCGGCGAAGCTGGCATCCGCCAAAACCCCGAAGCGCCCGGCGCGACCGCCGAAAGCCTCCCGTGCGCGATCCACGAAGGCGACGGTCCGGCGCCGCGGGCATCTCGAGATCCGCGAGATCGAATCCCTCCGCGCCGAGCTCGAACGGGTCTCGTCGTCTGCGCCGCCGAGGTGGAATGCGGACGCCGAGGACGTGCGCCGCTCCGTCGGCAAGCTGGTGCTGACGCTGGTGGAGTTCATCCGGCAGCTTCTCGAGCGTCAGGCGATCCGGCGGATGGAGGCCGGCACCCTCACCACCGCGGAGACCGAGTCTGTGGGGCTGGCGCTGATGCGGCTCGAGGAGACGGTGCGGGAGGTCGGACGTCAGTTCGGCCTGGAACCGGAAGATCTCAAGCTCGATCTGGGACCGGTGGGCAAGCTGTTGTAACTCGCCGGCAGCGGCGCGTCAGAGCCCGGCAGGAAAGGTATAGCAGCCCGGCGTCGCCAGCAACCGGGCATCCCGGGTGAAGAAGAATCCCGTTGGCGCGATGATCCCGGCGGCGCGGAACCGCACCGTCCGCCGCTTCTCGCCGCTGGCGTCGTAGACGTAGGTGACCGGCGCCACCAGCGAGATCCAGAGGTTGCCGTCCCGGTCCGCTGCCGCCGTCCGGATCATCGACGGGACCAGTGGGATCTCGCCGTCGCCGGCCCGACGCGTTCGCCATGTCCCTGGCATCTGGCGCAGGTAGCCGTCGACTTCCGGCCCTTCGACGTGCCGCTCGAACAGCAGCGTCCCGGCGGCGTCGTAGCGGCGGAACAGCGGCACGCCCGAGACGAAGACCACGAAGAATCCATTGTCGGGGGTGGGGACGGGAATCGCGACGTTGAGGGCGTCGTGTACGGCCTTGTCCTTCTCCTGTCCGGTCGTGCGCAGCTCGCCGATCGAGCGCAGCGGCGCCCCGTTCAGCCCGTATTCCGTCACCAGCGCCCCGGTGTCCGGCTGGCTCATGAAGATGCTCCTGCCGGTGTACTCGAGCGTGCCCAGGCCGCTGACCGCGACGTCGCCGAGCGTCACGAACGGGACGGCGCTGCCCTCCATGACGAAGCCCCCCGCGGGCGATCCCGCCTCGGTGAACAGCTGCACCCGCCGCCGATTGCCTGGCGAGTCGGCAATGGCGAAGGTGCCGTCCGGCGCGACATCGAACGCCGTCGGCCGCAGGATCCGCCCGGTCTCGCTGCCGATCTGCACGATCTTCTCCGGCGAGTCGGCGCCGCGGGCGAAGCGGAACACCGCATGGGCGCGGCGGTCGAAGACCAGGT